>NZ_BASL01000509.1:0-129 GCF_000648255.1 Candidatus Protochlamydia sp. R18
CACCCATCTTGAGAAGCTAAGACTGTTACTTTCAATCCATAAAAATAGTCTCGTTTACTAACATTATACCCTCTAAATTCCTCTCCTCGATAAATTCTACAATTTTGAATTCTTATATTTCTACAAACA
>NZ_BASL01000508.1:0-121 GCF_000648255.1 Candidatus Protochlamydia sp. R18
TCTTCTATGTTCCTGAGGTGAAGAGAAAAAACCTGAAGGTTGTGTGGATGACTCAATTTTCTTTGGGAAAGTGTCCTCTGAAGCATTTAATTCTTCTGGGTTAGTTAAAGGATTTAATAAA
>NZ_BASL01000507.1:0-71 GCF_000648255.1 Candidatus Protochlamydia sp. R18
CTCACCGATGCAGGATTAGCCCATTTAACACCCTTAAAGGCTTTGCAGCATCTCAATCTAAATGGCTGTGT
>NZ_BASL01000504.1:0-149 GCF_000648255.1 Candidatus Protochlamydia sp. R18
GAATATCGAACCAATCATCCTAATTGCTCACGATTAGAAGCGCTAAAATATGCTGATAATAAAGTGCGCGAAATGATTCAGGAGTTAGCAAACCTTGATACCCCTAATGCGGCTTCTGTTGATGGCTCAGACTATGCCTAAATTGGCTT
>NZ_BASL01000503.1:0-248 GCF_000648255.1 Candidatus Protochlamydia sp. R18
CATAAAAATAGTCTCGTTTACTGACATTATACCCTCTAAATTCCTCTCCTCGATAAATTCTACCATTTCGAATTCTTCTATTTCTAACAGAAACAGGAAAAGCATCAACAATATATTCAAAAGGCAGTTTTCCAAAGTTTTTTAACTTTTGCATAAACTCAAGTATTTCCTCCCACCATTTCATGGGTTTTTGATGAATTCTTCTATTTAATGCGCTCTTACTCAGTTTGTTCATGATATATCGATGC
>NZ_BASL01000502.1:0-87 GCF_000648255.1 Candidatus Protochlamydia sp. R18
ATGGGCTAATCCTGCATCGGTGAGATTAACACAGCCATTTAGATTGAGATGCTGCAAAGCCTTTAAGGGTGTTAAATGGGCTAATCC
>NZ_BASL01000501.1:0-64 GCF_000648255.1 Candidatus Protochlamydia sp. R18
CTGGCAAATGAGGTCCCAGTAAATTCCAAACTCTGTCGGATATATCATGTCTTCTGTGCGCTTC
>NZ_BASL01000500.1:0-109 GCF_000648255.1 Candidatus Protochlamydia sp. R18
GTCTCAAGCATCAAATCTCGAATCATCTGCCCATCAATACCTATTGTAGAGGCAATATAGCGCATGACTTCTCTGTCACACGTATCCAACGAGAAGGCGACATGAACAC
>NZ_BASL01000499.1:0-73 GCF_000648255.1 Candidatus Protochlamydia sp. R18
TGTAACACTTGAGTGTCTTCTTTAACTCGAATATAGCTCGGGATTTTTGAATTAATTAAAAATTCAAACCATT
>NZ_BASL01000498.1:0-85 GCF_000648255.1 Candidatus Protochlamydia sp. R18
TACGCTTGTTAGAAGCATTTGAACAAGAATATCGAACCAATCATCCTAATTGCTCACGATTAGAAGCGCTAAAATATGCTGATAA
>NZ_BASL01000497.1:0-101 GCF_000648255.1 Candidatus Protochlamydia sp. R18
GGTAAGTTTCGTTCCATGTATTTAAAAGGAACAGCATCATGCTCTCTGCCTGGACAAAGGATAACTCTAAAAGGGCACCCATCTTGAGAAGCTAAGACTGT
>NZ_BASL01000496.1:0-91 GCF_000648255.1 Candidatus Protochlamydia sp. R18
GGAGCTCCATGGAGGGATTTGCCTCCAGATTGCGGTGGTTGGAGCAATACTCATCGGCGATTTATCCGATGGCGCAATCAGAGAGTCTGGG
>NZ_BASL01000495.1:0-74 GCF_000648255.1 Candidatus Protochlamydia sp. R18
ATTCATATATAATTCTAAACACAATAAACATTTTCTTATTCCCTCAAAGCAGGTCCTGAATATGCTTTTTCTTT
>NZ_BASL01000494.1:0-140 GCF_000648255.1 Candidatus Protochlamydia sp. R18
CGATAACGATCTGAGATAATTTTGAACCGCTTTAACATTCCTATCACGTTCTCTACAAGAACACGTTCTTTAGCCAAAACAGTATTTCTCTTTTTATCTTCCTTGGTCAGAGGATTTTTCTTACTTTTCTTTTTGGGTAA
>NZ_BASL01000493.1:0-67 GCF_000648255.1 Candidatus Protochlamydia sp. R18
CCTTAAATGATTGGCTTAATTGTTCTAAAATTAGCGAAGGGCCATTATTTCGACCGATCAATCGGCA
>NZ_BASL01000492.1:0-155 GCF_000648255.1 Candidatus Protochlamydia sp. R18
GGCATATTTATAGGATTAATAAAACTTAAAGTAAGACCCGTTGCCAATACAATTTTGTTGATAATTCCAGCCGAATTTTGATAATCTTCTATTAACTTTTCTTTGTATTGTTCAGCTTCTATAGCCTCAAGTTGATGTTGCAAGTTTTCATTATT
>NZ_BASL01000491.1:0-90 GCF_000648255.1 Candidatus Protochlamydia sp. R18
TGCGTTTATTGTGGCAAACATCTATCGATGGAGAATCAATAAAAGCAATTCCTGTGATTTCTCCTCTTTTGTCCAAAAGATAAGCAAATA
>NZ_BASL01000490.1:0-109 GCF_000648255.1 Candidatus Protochlamydia sp. R18
CTGAATATGCTTTTTCTTTTTCTCCCGTGAGAAGCTTGGTTTGTTTTTGATTGTATGATTTCATTTGTTTTTATCGTCCACACGACTGCTAGTGTTAGCACGAGCATCC
>NZ_BASL01000489.1:0-87 GCF_000648255.1 Candidatus Protochlamydia sp. R18
AATTATTCTAATTCAAGCGGAGAAGAGCAATGAAATGTACGCACTGCGGCTCAGATTTGGTAAAGAAGAATGGTTATACAAGACATG
>NZ_BASL01000488.1:0-100 GCF_000648255.1 Candidatus Protochlamydia sp. R18
CGCAGGCAGTAAGATTTATGGAGATTCTGCCTATGTCGATTATAAGCATCAAGACATGCTTGAAAAGATAGAAAACATCAAGCTCATAGTGGAGCCAAAA
>NZ_BASL01000487.1:0-117 GCF_000648255.1 Candidatus Protochlamydia sp. R18
TAAACGGTTCCAATTTTTGGGATTTATACGCCTCAATCAGCTGTTTTTCTAATTTTTCCTCAACTTCTGACAGTTGATAATAATCGGCTAGTTGAATGAAAGAAAGGATATCTTCCA
>NZ_BASL01000486.1:0-239 GCF_000648255.1 Candidatus Protochlamydia sp. R18
ATAAATTCTTTTGCATTGATATAAATTTCTCTATTGCTCTCTAAACCAAAGGAAGAACGCTTTTCAAGTTTAGGTGGGTTTATTTTATCCCCTGATTTGGATTTTGTTCTTCTAGAAGATATGGCAGCTGGAAAAGTTTCTTGATAAACTTTACTCTCTTTTTTAGTGCTTTTTTTTGTCGGCAAACTTCTGCTGCTATCCAAAGAACTAGTATCCTCGGCTTCTAAAGCCTCTTCTTC
>NZ_BASL01000485.1:0-150 GCF_000648255.1 Candidatus Protochlamydia sp. R18
GAGCTTTTATGGCCTGTTTGCTTCATGATCAGATGCTCAGGAACACCAAAAATGGCAGCAGTTGTAGCAAATCCAGCTCGTAAGCTATGTCCTGAGAATGAATGTTTCTGCTTTTCTAAATGTTTGTTCCGCTTAATAATCAATGCGACG
>NZ_BASL01000484.1:0-93 GCF_000648255.1 Candidatus Protochlamydia sp. R18
GATATGATAGCGACGCAATCGTTGAGCAAGCTATAAGTCAGGGAATGCAAGTGGTGATTTCTCCACGAAAGAATCGCATAACTGGTCGAGAAT
>NZ_BASL01000483.1:0-268 GCF_000648255.1 Candidatus Protochlamydia sp. R18
GACTTTGCAATATCTAGATCTGAGTAGTTGCTATAATCTCACCGATGCAGGATTAGCACATTTTAAAACTGTAGCAGCTTCGCTCAATTTAAAAATTATTAGGTAGAAAAAACTTTCAATTAAACGAGAAATCTGGCGCCAAAAATCAAGGTAATTTGTCTTAAGACAAAGGATAAAATTTCATTAAAGTTGATCAATTTCCATTGAGGCGCTTATTTAATAGAAATATCCGCGATAAGATGTATTATAGGATGGAAATTAAGCTTAT
>NZ_BASL01000482.1:0-119 GCF_000648255.1 Candidatus Protochlamydia sp. R18
CCCTTCAAGATCCTCTCACTTTGACGCAAACAGAGTTTACTCATCTGCTCAATTGCCTGAAATATTCTATTTCTTTTGTTCCTTTGGAAGATATCCTTTCTTTCATTCAACTAGCCGAT
>NZ_BASL01000481.1:0-107 GCF_000648255.1 Candidatus Protochlamydia sp. R18
GCCAGATATGGCTGAATAAACCTTCTCTCCTCTAAAAGCTCGCCCACTATGACGTTGTAGACATTCATTGATTCCACTTTCATCAAGATAAACACGATCTTCTTCTG
>NZ_BASL01000480.1:0-195 GCF_000648255.1 Candidatus Protochlamydia sp. R18
TTGAGAGGTCTGGTTTAAGAATGTGCCTACAACGGTCAATTCTAAATAGTTTTTCAAAGTGTTTAATCGACATTGCTGCGTGAGATTTAAAAGTTCTTTTAAACTGACTAAACTTTCTTCAGTGGAGTTAAAGGGGTCAAATCTCTGAGATTTATATCCCTCTACCAGCTGTGCTTCTAAATTTTCCACCACTTC
>NZ_BASL01000479.1:0-119 GCF_000648255.1 Candidatus Protochlamydia sp. R18
GTGTAGATGATTTTTGGAAGTCTTTTGAGCAGAAATGGAATAAACAGTTAATTGATCATAGCAAAACAAAGCGAGGACCTCAACCTGAATTATCGATACCAGAGATGATGACAATTGTC
>NZ_BASL01000477.1:0-84 GCF_000648255.1 Candidatus Protochlamydia sp. R18
ACAATAAACATTTTCTTATTCCCTCAAAGCAGGTCCTGAATATGCTTTTTCTTTTTCTCCCGTGAGAAGCTTGGTTTGTTTTTG
>NZ_BASL01000476.1:0-64 GCF_000648255.1 Candidatus Protochlamydia sp. R18
GCTGTAAAGCCGTTAAAGGTGTCAAATGGGCTAATCCATCATCCGTGAGATTGCTGCACGCGCT
>NZ_BASL01000475.1:0-172 GCF_000648255.1 Candidatus Protochlamydia sp. R18
CTTTTGTGAAAAGATGAATTCCCTTTTGCATTAGAGTATGAGTCAGTTTTTCTGAAATATACCCTCTATCTGCAAATGCTTTTCCTTTCATCCCTTCTACCATTTTTGGAACGGGTTTGCGATTATCAAGTTTGCCAGTTGTCAACTTAAATGCTACAATTTCTGCATGATG
>NZ_BASL01000474.1:0-188 GCF_000648255.1 Candidatus Protochlamydia sp. R18
GTTTGGAAATTCTTTAACTAAGTATTTGGTAACATACCCATAAAAGTGCTTAAATGTTCAATCATTCGATTGATGAAATAAAATGACAATTGTCACCCTCTCTGGAATTGATCATTCAGATTAGGGCCTTCGCTTTGTTTTGCCATGATCAATTAACTGTTTATTCCATTTCTGCTCAAAAGACTTCC
>NZ_BASL01000473.1:0-118 GCF_000648255.1 Candidatus Protochlamydia sp. R18
AGAGAAGCTGTCTGAGCACCATCGTGTATTGCTGTAGAGAGTCTCTACTTTGCCTGTATTAAGCGTTTAGGACGCCTGTTTGGCCTTTGTAGCAAAAGATGATGCTGCCTCATCAGTC
>NZ_BASL01000472.1:0-66 GCF_000648255.1 Candidatus Protochlamydia sp. R18
CATCTCAATCTAAGCGCGTGCAGCAATCTCACGGATGATGGATTAGCCCATTTGACACCCTTAACG
>NZ_BASL01000471.1:0-264 GCF_000648255.1 Candidatus Protochlamydia sp. R18
TTATTTCACTCATTGGGATGGTCATTTTGAATATTTCTAATTTTGGGCTTAATTCTAGTTATCTTGTTAATACAACGGCTTCTTCTTACTATCCCTCTCAAGTTATTAATGACCCTCTTGTGGATGAGAATAATGCCTTAGACAATCCTTTGCCTAATACACAGGAAACTAGTGCGCCAACGATTCTAGCTTCCGATCTTTCACCTTCATCTGAAGAAATTCAATTAAACTTTCAAGAGGGAACTTCTCTAACTATTTCTTTTT
>NZ_BASL01000470.1:0-172 GCF_000648255.1 Candidatus Protochlamydia sp. R18
AAATGACCAGATTTAAGCTTGTATTCAATTTTCTTTCGCAGTTTTTCCATAACCTTCTGCATTTTTCTAGCCAGCTAAAAGAGCGCTCTACGATCCATCTTTTCGCAATCACATTAAAAGCATGCAATTCGTTTCTTTTCGTTATCTCTACTGTACATCCCAATATCTCTTG
>NZ_BASL01000469.1:0-77 GCF_000648255.1 Candidatus Protochlamydia sp. R18
CTAACCTAGAAGCATTAAATGCTTTAGAGAACACTTCCCCAAAGGAAATTGAGTCCTCCACACAACCTTCAGGCTTT
>NZ_BASL01000467.1:0-356 GCF_000648255.1 Candidatus Protochlamydia sp. R18
CAAAAAGAAGTGGAAGATCGTTTAGAATTATTCAATAAAAATGTTGAACCTTTTTTAAAGACAGTCCAAGCAAATGAGAAAGTTGATCAAGAAATGGTTAAAAATTTATTACAGGAAAAATTTGATAATAAAGAAATAAATGATAACTTTTATTTCATTTATACAAATCTTATTCTTTTAAGCCATCTTTCTTCTTTAGAAATGTCAGAAACAAGGCACTTACCAGAGTTTTTTAATCAAACAATGGATAAGTTTTCGGAATCTGAAATACAATATAAATCAGATGGCAGTAGAGGATATAAAGTCTTATTGGGAGAAGCTTTCATTGATCTTCTTACTTATCCAAAAGAAAGTCT
>NZ_BASL01000466.1:0-179 GCF_000648255.1 Candidatus Protochlamydia sp. R18
CGCTTATGATTAATGACTTTAAGTTTTTTCTCTTTGAGAAGGCTATTGACAATCGCATGGACCCTACGATAACCGTAAGTCGGCCTGTCTTTAACGACTTCTTTGATTAAAGCTAAAACCTGTTCATTTTCAGCTTTAGAATAAAAGACTGGCTGATGAGGTAAATGCTCTTTAAGCTG
>NZ_BASL01000465.1:0-120 GCF_000648255.1 Candidatus Protochlamydia sp. R18
ACTATTTACACAAAGATTAATTTTGAAACAGTTTAAAATGACAGTTTCATTTAATTGGTGAGTGGAGTTGCCCCTATAAAACCGGACCACTAGCCTGCCATTTTTAATTTCCTTAAATAC
>NZ_BASL01000464.1:0-124 GCF_000648255.1 Candidatus Protochlamydia sp. R18
TTCATGGGTATTTGATGAATTCTTCTATTTAATGCGCTCTTACTCAGTTTATTCATGATCTACCGATGCTCAATAAGAAATTTTCGGGACGTTTCCATATTTCCGTAAAAAAATCTCATTCCTA
>NZ_BASL01000462.1:0-356 GCF_000648255.1 Candidatus Protochlamydia sp. R18
AGACTTTCTTTTGGATAAGTAAGAAGATCAATGAAAGCTTCTCCCAATAAGACTTTATACCCTCTACTGCCATCTGATTTATATTTTATTTCAGATTCCGAAAACTTATCCATTGTTTGATTAAAAAACTCTGGTAAGTGTCTTGTTTCTGACATTTCTAAAGAAGAAAGATGGCTTAAAAGAATAAGATTCGTATAAATGAAATAAAAGTTATCATTTATTTCTTTATTATCAAATTTTTCCTGCAATAAATTTTTAACCATTTCCTGATCAACTTTCTCATTTGCTTGGACTGTGTTTAAAAAAGGTTCAACATTTTTATTGAATAATTCTAAACGATCTTCCACTTCTTTTTG
>NZ_BASL01000461.1:0-71 GCF_000648255.1 Candidatus Protochlamydia sp. R18
ACACAGCCATTTAGATTGAGATGCTGCAAAGCCTTTAAGGGTGTTAAATGGGCTAATCCATCATCAGTGAG
>NZ_BASL01000460.1:0-69 GCF_000648255.1 Candidatus Protochlamydia sp. R18
CTTCTGACAGTTGATAATAATCGGCTAGTTGAATGAAAGAAAGGATATCTTCCAAAGGAACAAAAGAAA
>NZ_BASL01000459.1:0-91 GCF_000648255.1 Candidatus Protochlamydia sp. R18
GTTCCTTGAGCAATTGCTCTGTTATAAATTTCCATAATTGCTTCTCGTTCAAATGTATGGCCACAATCATCTACAACAGGATCTGTGAAAG
>NZ_BASL01000458.1:0-87 GCF_000648255.1 Candidatus Protochlamydia sp. R18
CGCCGATGAGTATTGCTCCAACCACCGCAATCTGGAGGCAAATCCCTCCATGGAGCTCCCGTTCTTAATATCCAAAATACTGCATTG
>NZ_BASL01000457.1:0-88 GCF_000648255.1 Candidatus Protochlamydia sp. R18
GATTGCTTGCTAACTGGTTGATGTTGACTCCAAGGAATGGTTTCATCATAGACATTAAACTTATCAGTGAAATAGAGGGCTTTTTTTT
>NZ_BASL01000456.1:0-119 GCF_000648255.1 Candidatus Protochlamydia sp. R18
AATAGAATTTTTCTTTCGAAGAAGTCTTACATAATGTAAAAATTCATTCATATATAATTATAAACACAATAAACATTTTCTTATTCCCTCAAAGCAGGTCCTGAATATGCTTTTTCTTT
>NZ_BASL01000455.1:0-90 GCF_000648255.1 Candidatus Protochlamydia sp. R18
CCGTTGTATTGGCAAGATGACTAGGAGTAAACCCAAAATTAGAAATATTCAAAATGACCATCCCAATGAGTGAAATAAATTTTCATTTAT
>NZ_BASL01000454.1:0-119 GCF_000648255.1 Candidatus Protochlamydia sp. R18
AAGCCTCTTTGAAAGTTCTTTCGAAATATATCCCTTATCACCAAATAGTTTCCCAAAAAACCCTTTCGACAAAGTTTCGGCAATAGAAACATCAGCAACATTTCCAGGAGTTAGCTGAA
>NZ_BASL01000453.1:0-314 GCF_000648255.1 Candidatus Protochlamydia sp. R18
TACTCCTATATCTTAGAGAAGCAAGCCAGATGGTCCGGTTTATTTGGGGAGCACTACAGTGAGTACTAAGTGATAAAATTTATATCATTTATTAACAGTGAGTAAAATAAAACAGTAAAGCACACTTTTTATTCTATTCTAAAAAGTGATTTATTTGATACTTATAGGAGTGTTAAATATGTCAATTAATTTAAATTCTTCCGCCTGCAATTTTGACGATCCTTACTGGGATAATATAATATCAGATCAACTAGCAGCAGCCGACCAATCAAAAGAAATTATATCAGATGAAAATACGATAGAAATGAACGTGC
>NZ_BASL01000452.1:0-157 GCF_000648255.1 Candidatus Protochlamydia sp. R18
CAGAAGAACACATCATTCAAATACTCAAAGAAGTAGAAGCAGGCTCAGCAGTAGCTGAATTTTGTCGTAAATATAGGGCATAGCTCCCGCTACTTATTACTCATGGAAAGCCAAATTTGGCGGAATGAGTGTATCTGAGGCACAAAGATTAAAAGCT
>NZ_BASL01000451.1:0-334 GCF_000648255.1 Candidatus Protochlamydia sp. R18
AATTTGATAGATTAATTATTCTAATTCAAGCGGAGAAGAGCAATGAAATGTACGCACTGTGGCTCAGATTTGGTAAAGAAGAATGGTTATACAAGACATGAAAAGTAAAATTTTCGCTGTTAAGAATGTGGCAAACAGTGGAGCGAAAACAATGAAGCTAAAATCCTTAACAAACAAAGGAACTTATCAGAAAAGCTCTTTTAGAAAGGGTGTCTCTTAATAAATTTGTAGAATTTTTGATGTAAGTATGCCATGGCTGCTAGATTTTATTAATCTCATTATCAATGATTTGCCTGAGGATTTAAATGCACAAGTCACTTGTCGTGAGAAAGAT
>NZ_BASL01000450.1:0-119 GCF_000648255.1 Candidatus Protochlamydia sp. R18
TCGAAAGAACTTTCAAAGAGGCTTTTGAAACAAGGTCTTGAACTATTTACTACCCTAAGGTCGAATATGAAGCAGAATCTTATGAAGTTAACAGACAAAATTCTTCTTAGAAAACGAGC
>NZ_BASL01000449.1:0-69 GCF_000648255.1 Candidatus Protochlamydia sp. R18
AACCTGAATTATCGATACCAGAGATGATGACAATTGTCATTTTATTTCATCAATCAAATTATCGAACAT
>NZ_BASL01000448.1:0-69 GCF_000648255.1 Candidatus Protochlamydia sp. R18
AACCTGAATTATCGATACCAGAGATGATGACAATTGTCATTTTATTTCATCAATCAAATGATCGAACAT
>NZ_BASL01000447.1:0-119 GCF_000648255.1 Candidatus Protochlamydia sp. R18
TACCTTTTGAATATATTGTTGATGCATTTCCTGTTTCTGTTTGTAGAAATATAAGAATTTGGAATTGCAAAATTTATCGAGGAGAGGAATTTAGAGGGTATAATGTCAGTAAACGAGAA
>NZ_BASL01000446.1:0-126 GCF_000648255.1 Candidatus Protochlamydia sp. R18
AATAATGAAAACTTGCAACATCAACTTGAGGCTATAGAAGCTGAACAATACAAAGAAAAATTAATAGAAGATTATCAAAATTCGGCTGGAATTATTAACAAAATTGTATTGGCAACGGGTCTTACT
>NZ_BASL01000445.1:0-86 GCF_000648255.1 Candidatus Protochlamydia sp. R18
GAGGTCAAAATGGATGTAACTGAACTCTATTGTACAATTGATGATTTCTGGAAATCTTTCAAGCAAGAATGGGAAAAACACCTTAT
>NZ_BASL01000444.1:0-156 GCF_000648255.1 Candidatus Protochlamydia sp. R18
GCACTAGTTTCTTCTAGATTAGACAAAGAATTGTCTAAGGGGGTATTTTCATTCTCAACTTGATCGTTAATGCCTTGAGGGGGATCGTAAGATAGAGCCGTTGTATTGGCAAGATGACTAGGAGTAAACCCAAAATTAGAAATATTCAAAATGACC
>NZ_BASL01000443.1:0-192 GCF_000648255.1 Candidatus Protochlamydia sp. R18
TGGGCGAGCTTTTAGAGGAGAGAAGGTTTATTCAGCCATATCTGGCCATCGTTTTGCAAAGGAAAGCTTCATAGCAGCTAAATGCCAATCTAAAATTTTTGCTCCTTTTTGTTATACAGGAACGTGTCATACGATCTTGTTTAATACATGGTTAGAAAAAATATTAATTCCAGAGCTTAAAACTGGACAGGT
>NZ_BASL01000442.1:0-74 GCF_000648255.1 Candidatus Protochlamydia sp. R18
CTCAAGTGTTACACACAAAAGGAAACTACACAGTGGGCTTGAGAGAGATATGTAAGGAAATTAAGTGTGGAAAA
>NZ_BASL01000440.1:0-68 GCF_000648255.1 Candidatus Protochlamydia sp. R18
CAAACGCCAAAATGACCAGATTTAAGCTTGTATTCAATTTTCTTTCGCAGTTTTTCCATAACCTTCTG
>NZ_BASL01000439.1:0-119 GCF_000648255.1 Candidatus Protochlamydia sp. R18
TTGATAGAGACAGAGGGGAGGCCAGCATGCATATTAAGCGATAATGGGACGGAATTTACTAGTAATGCTATTTTGAAGTGGTCATGGGATAACAAAATTAGCTGGAAGTCTATTCAACC
>NZ_BASL01000438.1:0-144 GCF_000648255.1 Candidatus Protochlamydia sp. R18
CTCCTTTAGCTCCCGCTGCATGAGGATGCACTTGACAATGCGAAGCATCTATCACAAGCAATTCACAATCTGGATCGTCAATCAGTACCTCAAGCAACCTTTCCCAGACTCTCTGATTGCGCCATCGGATAAATCGCCGATGAG
>NZ_BASL01000437.1:0-79 GCF_000648255.1 Candidatus Protochlamydia sp. R18
TTTCTGCTTTTCTAAATGTTTGTTCCGCTTAATAATCAATGCGACGGATTTGGAAGTTAAGGCTTTATCCATGATTTGA
>NZ_BASL01000436.1:0-165 GCF_000648255.1 Candidatus Protochlamydia sp. R18
CAGATTTTTGGTGATATAATAGCTTAAACGTCATTAAAATTCAGGTTTCAGAAGAACTCTATTGAAAAAAAGGGGCATTAAGATTAACCATAAAAAGCTTTTTAGGCTTTATCAGGAAATGGGACTAAAAGTTAGAAAAAGAGGAGCTCGAAGACGAGGAGTTGG
>NZ_BASL01000435.1:0-279 GCF_000648255.1 Candidatus Protochlamydia sp. R18
GAAAAGGAGCTCTAGAAGCATGTTTACTGAATAAGAGTGTTTTGTCTGAAGTAAAAAATGTTTTAGCAGATAGGGGATATTCTGGAGAACCATTTTCAAATGGTATTCAAGAGTTATTGGGATGTACAGTAGAGACAACGAAAAGAAACGAATTGCATGCTTTTAAAGTGATTCCGAAAAGATGGGTCGTAGAGCGCTCTTTTAGTTGGCTAGAAAAATCCAGAAGGTTATGGAAAAACTGCGAAAGAAAATTGAATACAAGCTTAAATCTGGTCATTT
>NZ_BASL01000434.1:0-5451 GCF_000648255.1 Candidatus Protochlamydia sp. R18
AAAGGATAGCATGATTTTCTACTTTCTGTTGGACCTTTTTTGCGGGGCAATGTCAAATCAGCTGCTATGTGACTGAATCTGCATAGAAAAAAAGATCTTCTGATAGCTCTGTAACTAACTTATGATTTTTAGAGAATTGATAAAAAATTATGAATAAAGAGTAAATATGTAGGTTCTCATTTGCTCCACAAACGAGAACCTAATAAACCCAATTTTATAAGTTGAGTTAAGCTAAAAATCATCCAACATCTCGAGTAAGAGTAAAATTTTCTTTAAAGACTTTGACAATCCTTTGAATGGGATAAACTTTATTTAATAAATAATCATTTCCTATTACACTTGTTAGTGTATGATAAAATTTCGATTGCCCTTTCTTATTGTATGATAAATTATGATGAGGATTAGGGGAAATCGCATAAGTAATTTGAGAACCTGCTACTCCTTCCTTGTGAATTTTGATCCACCTATTGCCTTTTCCTTCGCCAATTTCTGTATAATGAAACTTAGCAACTACTACTTGTTTTTTGACTGGATGGGTAAATTTTACATGGCCGTTTACTCTTGGCTTTTCTTCTTCTACGTCTCCTGATTTTATTGTTAAGGGTGACCAATTTAAATATCTTGTATGCGAATGTGTCACTTTGATTTTTGAAAGTATGTAGTCAGCGTTACGATCACCTTTGTCTTTTGCAAGTTCAAGTATTGCGTAAAGCGCATTCATTGTTAACCCTTCACTATTCCCCTGGTGCATAGCATGGACATAGCCATTTTGCAGCAACATTCTAGGGGCTCCCGATTCTCCAGGACTTGTTTGAGAGGAAGCAAGGTCTCCTCGCATGGCATAAGATCCACCACCTGGAGAGTTAAAAGATTGAGAGGAAAAAGGCCTCACGTACATATTTAAAGATGAACCTTCTAACTTGCGATACATTTGAACCGAATCTCCTATGCCGATGTCCAAATCTAAAATGACTGGATTGAACCGACCTTCTCTCAACCATAAAATGGCGAAATCTACCCCATAGCTAGATCCATCAAAAACAACTTCTATTGACCCACTAGTTCCCCTGATTTCAATTTCTCCTTCTAAACAATGTCGACATGTCAATAGAAGATTTGGAGCTATAGCAAAACAATTTCCTTTAAAAGAGCCATTAATTCCTACAATGGAGTAGATGGCGTCGCCAAGGTTTTTTACAAAATATGTTATTGGAGAGCGTTGGTTCAGTAGGTATTCATAAATCTTTGTTTCCGGATTAGCTTCACTAGAGTTAAAGTTAGAATAAAATTGCGCGCCACGAGAAATCGGCGTCATATAAACATTCTCCTCAAATAAAATTTAAAATATTTAATTTTAGATCCTTTACTGCCAATGCCTAACCACTTTTTATCTTTTAATCATTAAATATATTTTGAGGTTAAAATTTGGCGTTTTTACGTTAAAAGAATGATGTGTGAAAGTAAAGAGATATGACATTTCAAAACAAAATTAATATGTTAAAATGGATATAGACTTGAATTTGCAACTATTGCTCAATGGTCCATCGGATCCCATCCGTACTTTGATGAGGGAAGAATACGCTTAACAGTACAAAAAAGAAAAACTAAGTTTAGTGGTCAAGATAAAAGCTAAAGGCTATCGAATAAAAAGTTTAACAATAAAGCAAAAAAATATAGAAGGAATTAAAGAAAATTACTGAAAAAAATTTTAAAAATTATTAATCATATTCAGCAAAAGCTTTTTTCATTGTTATTATTTAGACAGCAGAGGCGGCTACTAGAAATATAGATTTACCAATGTAAAATGAGATTTTAATTTTTAGTTTGTGTTGTCTGTTTTCATGCTGATTCCTCTAGCAAATATTAGTTTAGAACTATGTGAGGATAATAATTTGTTTTTCTATATATTTTATTAAAAAATATATAAAAATTCTATTTTTAAATGCACCGTTTTTCGAAGACCTGGGTAGCATTTAACTGTTTGCCTAGCTTAGGAAATCTTCCATGTATACATTAGAAGGCTTTTTTTGAACCTCAGCGATTACTAGTTTGACCGCTTTTATCTAAGTAACAGATGGCAGTTAGAAATATAGTTTTATCTATATAAGTTTAAACTTTTTTATTAAATTCTATTTCTAAATGAATTTGCCTTTCGGGAATCGAGTCAGCCTTTAACTGCTCGCTTGGTTAAAAGAATTTTTGTGCATATGTTAGAAAGCTGTTTGAATGAACAACTTGGCAGAGCAATTATCAAATTTGCTTATAAGGGTATTATAAAATTGGATAAATTCTTCTAATTAATCAATAAAACTTGACTTCTCAATCTGTTGCTTTGGTTGGCAGAAAAAAAACTATTTTCAGGCAATAGGTTAAGAGTTGGATTTGCCGACCGCTGTTGCTTTGGGATGGTCGGTGTTCCTGAACATGTTATCATGAAGCAAAAGAGATATAAAAAATTAATTATAATTTTAGAAGATATAAACGGTTAGTAAATATGAGGACTGAAAATGCTATCACTAAAATTGGGCCATAATAATATGGCATCATTTATTGTTTACTGAAGGCAAGTTCCCAACTTGGATTGGTAATTTTCTTAGCTTTGGCATTTTTTTAATCAGCTCAAGGTCAATTTTTCTCAAATCTTACCAGGATAATTTAAACTGGGAAATTTGATTTTTCCTTTGGGAAAAGAGGTGAGGTCTGGTCCCAAGCATCTATAATTGCCTCTTTAACAAATTCACGGCGATGAAAAAAAATTTTTCTAGCAACTTTGATTGTCATCTCTCTAAATCCTGTAAAAGTTTTATCTTCAAGATCTAGCATCGACTTAAACCAAACTTTAAAGAGCTCATTACAATCTATTGAATTATGGCTCAGATGTTTTGAAGCTAGATAAAATGTATGACTGATAATCCAGCTATTTTGATGCACATGACCGTAATCATTTTCGTGGGTATACGTACTTGCAGGCTTAAATGGCTCAGGTTCTGTGCTTAAATCACAAAGATGGCTAATTTTCCACAAATTATCAATTAAACCTACCTTTTGTTTAAATTCTATAGTAACGACATCTGCAATTGCTTCATCTAATGCTCCCGATTCTCCTTCATGGTCAAGTGAATTATTATGTTTAATCACAGCGTGCGTCATTTCATGACACACAATATCTGGCTGAGAAGCAAATTCGTTATTAAAAGCGAAATGCTTCAGCTTTGAAGCATAATAGGCATTTTTTTTGGGATAATAAATAAATAATGGCGGAATTATTCTTTCTTCGTCTATATCGACTAGTTTAAAAGTATCCCAATAAAATTTTTTTACTATTTCTACTGTTTGTTGAATTTTCCTACAAAGTTTTGTTTCCTGTGGTGTTCTGCAAGCAAAAATTTGATCATTTTTTTGCAAAAATTCCTGTTCAGAATATGAAAGAGCCAGGGTTGCTTGATAAGGTGAGAAATTATTATAAGTTTCTGACAAATTTGCACCCATTTTTATTCCTTGGTTCTTTGATTTATTGAATAGAAAATAAACTTATTGGTTCCTTTTAGCAACGATCAAGTAAACTTAAAAATTTATATATTCATCGTAGCTTAAATTTGAGGAAATGCCATTTTTTTAAACTGTCACTCTAAAAATTTAAAGATGTATTCAATAAAATACCGTTAGTTGAAACATAAACTTTTATTTTTTCTTGTTAGTTCTTTATCGTGATAATCTTAAAAGATGGATTGAGCATTGCTACACTATTGGGACTAATCACTTGCTCAACAAAATGGGAATAACAGAGTACTAATGGTACCTATCGCATAGTATTAAAATTTCTTAAGATAATTTACAAAGAGTTTTTGAAAAATAAATTGAATTTGAAAAATTTAATTCATCCCAACTTTCTTTTTTTCAGGGGCACTTTTAAATTGATTGAAGGGAACAAATGGGTTGATTAGTTAAAATTAGAGACTTTAACTTCTTGTCTTCTTTGTCAATCTTCTAGTGTCAAAACTTTAAAAAAATGCGTTGGGATCGCTACTCCTTGAGATCCAATGAATTGATAGGGTAACACAACGTTTCCGGCACATTCCTTGTGAAAAAGATACAAAGGCCTTCTGAACACATAGACATTTTGATAGGCTTTTGTCAAATTTCGTATACATCTCTAATTTAGATCAATAACCTCTAATTTAATCGAGGGCACTGAAGCACATATTGGTCAAAAAAAAGTATCTTCCATTATTTCAAAAGTTGAACTTCACTTTGCTTATGAACAAAGACTTTTTTTACTTGTACAATTACACACAAGCATTAACGAAAGATGAGGACGTTTACGCTACTTATGGCTATTATAGCAATAGAAAATCTTAGAGCGCATATTGGAAAAAGTCACAAAAGATTAGTTCTGCCTATTTATTAAATTTAATGTCATGTCATGAAAACTTAATTGTGCGGATATGAGCCTCATATTTGAGACTTTGCTAAATCCCATATAACGGTGCTTATTCGTTACCCTGTATTTGACACGATTTTCCTCTTATTCGCGCAAAATTAGGAATAAACAAAAGGCTACTAAATTTTTTGCAAAAGCAAAAGTAATCCGAGCTGAGAGAGTTTTTCTCAAATATATCTGCAAATTGCTTGGGCTTTTGCAAACAATAATCTATTTTATAATTGCTTTATTATTATATTTAGGCAGGTTTGCATCAAATAGGCTGAATACAAATTGGATAGTCGTTTTTCCAAAAATTTACAATATTTGAAACTTCATACGAAATAATTTCATTTGATGGATAAGGTTTCAGAATTTGCTCGAGAGCATTTTGATTAGAAGAATTTAACCACATAGCTTCATCTGTTTTTTGTAGAATAACAGGCATGCGATTATGTATAGGATTCACCACTGAATTGGAAGCTGTGGTGAGAATTGCAAAGCTTTTGATTTCTTCTCCATTTTTATCCTTCCAAATGTCCCATATTCCAGCAAAAGCAAATAAATCACCATTTTTTAACGTGATTCGAAATGGAATTTTTCCTGAACTCGTAGCTTTCCATTCAAAAAAACCATCCGCAGGGATTAAGCAACGCCTAGTTTTAAATAAATTTTGGAAAGAGGGTTTACTTTTTAATGTTTCAGAACGCACATTAATCATTTGATAATTAGGTCTTTTTTCTTTGCTCCAGGGGGGAATTAATCCCCAAACCATTGATTCGATTTGTTTTTGTTGATTTTCTATGAAAATTGTAAGGCATGATTGAGAAGGAGCTATATTAAAGCGAGGAAACCATGTGAATTTTTTTAAAGGGATTTCAAAACGCTCGGATAGATTAATAGCCTCTGCAGTCAATGTAAAACGCCCGCACATGTCTTAACCTCATTTTATATGCCCTAATATTAGAGTTTTTCTGAAACCTAATTTTTAAGTTCATAATTATATAATCCTGCTAAAAGATTAAAGCGTA
>NZ_BASL01000433.1:0-86 GCF_000648255.1 Candidatus Protochlamydia sp. R18
GAATTTAATTGTGCATTTATATACATATTTGACAAAAAGTATAATCAATAGCTTTTGCAAGGTTTAATAATTTGTTTAAACTTAAC
>NZ_BASL01000432.1:0-119 GCF_000648255.1 Candidatus Protochlamydia sp. R18
TTCCTGAGTGCGCGTTCGTCTAAGTTCTTGAGGTGAAGAGAAAAAGCCTGAAGGTTGTGGGGAGGACTCAATTTCCTTTGGGGAAGTGTTCTCTAAAGCATTTAATGCTTCTAGGTTAG
>NZ_BASL01000431.1:0-111 GCF_000648255.1 Candidatus Protochlamydia sp. R18
TCGAATAGGAAGTGATTTTAGTAGACGCAACTGAGAGTCCTGTTGAAAGGCCAAAAAAAGCAAAAACACTACTATTCAGGCAAGAAGAAACGACACACTCTGAAGACTCAG
>NZ_BASL01000430.1:0-119 GCF_000648255.1 Candidatus Protochlamydia sp. R18
ATGACGCATTCTTATCCAAGCGATATTTCTAGAGAACAATTTGATAAAATCAAGCCAATTCTTGAATCTATCCGAAAGAAAACACGTCCCCGAAAGATAGATCTTTATGATGTTTTTTG
>NZ_BASL01000429.1:0-85 GCF_000648255.1 Candidatus Protochlamydia sp. R18
GACTCAATTTCCTTTGGGGAAGGGTCCTCTAAAGCATTTAATGCTTCTAGGTTAGTTAAAAGATTTAATAAAAGCTTATTTTCAT
>NZ_BASL01000427.1:0-120 GCF_000648255.1 Candidatus Protochlamydia sp. R18
ATCTTTGCGTAAACGGTGAATATATAGCTCGGTGAATGCTTGTTCGGCTTCTTCCGTTAAATAAATGGTAGCCTTTATTTTTTTCTTGTTGCGGCGCTTAGCCATTTGTTCATCATGACT
>NZ_BASL01000426.1:0-111 GCF_000648255.1 Candidatus Protochlamydia sp. R18
CCTCAAGAACTTAGACGAACGCGCACTCAGGAAACTATTGATAATCTTGAGGATGAAAATAAGCTTTTATTAAATCTTTTAACTAACCTAGAAGCATTAAATGCTTTAGAG
>NZ_BASL01000425.1:0-110 GCF_000648255.1 Candidatus Protochlamydia sp. R18
CGTTAAGGGTGTCAAATGCGCTAATCCTGCATCAGTGAGTTTTCGACAGTAGCTTAGATTGAGATGCTGTAAAGCCGTTAAGGGTGTCAAATGGGCTAATCCATCATCCG
>NZ_BASL01000424.1:0-70 GCF_000648255.1 Candidatus Protochlamydia sp. R18
CGGAATTGCAAAATTTATCGAGGAGAGGAATTTAGAGGGTATAATGTCAGTAAACGAGACTATTTTTATG
>NZ_BASL01000423.1:0-245 GCF_000648255.1 Candidatus Protochlamydia sp. R18
CAACTTATTCTTTAATTATCTCGAAAAAGAGCAGCTTCAGTCTCAATGGAGAGAAATTTCTGGGGGACGAAAAGAAATTACGATTCCCAAATTTATCGTAAGTCGCCTCGCATCATCTGATATATCGTTAACAAGTTCGAGTCAAATTCTATGTGATGCCCCTCCTTTTTCAATAAGAACCCGCACTCAGGAAACTATTGATAAATTTGAGGATGAAAACGAGCTTTTATTAAATTCTTTAGCTA
>NZ_BASL01000422.1:0-68 GCF_000648255.1 Candidatus Protochlamydia sp. R18
TATTAAACATTAGTTTGGGGAAACAAATGTTTTAAATGATACAGAGGTCTTTTGTCATTTAAATTTTA
>NZ_BASL01000421.1:0-308 GCF_000648255.1 Candidatus Protochlamydia sp. R18
AGTCTTGCAAGAAATTATTCATTTGTTGCATGGCAGTTGATGGATTTTGTACAGCTAATGGATTTTGTACAGCTAACTGTTGATCCAGTGCATTAGGAATCATAATTGCTCTCCTTAACTTATCAATGACTTTTATTGTTTATCATCAAATATGCATACTATTTAAATATTAATCTGTAAGCATATTCAATTAAGAACACTAATAAATAAAATTGCTGTTGTCAACTATAATTATACTTTAGAAAAACCACGCAATAATTTGAATAGAAAATAAATCAAAAAAAGATAAAATGTAGTATTCGCTAGAT
>NZ_BASL01000420.1:0-135 GCF_000648255.1 Candidatus Protochlamydia sp. R18
AGTCTTGCAAGAAATTATTCATTTGTTGCATGGCAGTTGATGGATTTTGTACAGCTAATTGTTGATCTAGTGCATTTTGTACAGCTAATTGCTGATCCAGTGTATGAGGAATCATAATTGCTCTCCTTAACTTAT
>NZ_BASL01000419.1:0-119 GCF_000648255.1 Candidatus Protochlamydia sp. R18
AAAGCAGGTCCTGAATATGCTTTTTCTTTTTCTCCCGTGAGAAGCTTGGTTTGTTTTTGCTTGTATGATTTCATTTGTTTTTATCGTCCACACGACTGCTAGTGTTAGCACGAGCATCC
>NZ_BASL01000418.1:0-76 GCF_000648255.1 Candidatus Protochlamydia sp. R18
GCAAAACAAAGCGAGGACCTCAACCTGAATTATCGATACCAGAGATGATGACAATTGTCATTTTATTTCATCAATC
>NZ_BASL01000417.1:0-103 GCF_000648255.1 Candidatus Protochlamydia sp. R18
CGTTAAGGGTGTCAAATGGGCTAATCCATCATCCGTGAGATTGCTGCACGAGCTTAGATCGAGATGCTGTAAAGCCGTTAAGGGTGTCAAATGGGCTAATCCA
>NZ_BASL01000416.1:0-66 GCF_000648255.1 Candidatus Protochlamydia sp. R18
CGTTAAGGGTGTCAAATGGGCTAATCCATCATCCGTGAGATTGCTGCACGCGCTTAGATCGAGATG
>NZ_BASL01000415.1:0-68 GCF_000648255.1 Candidatus Protochlamydia sp. R18
AGCTTATCGCACCAACTCAAATTTAAATGCTGCAAAGCCACTAAAGGTGCCAAATGCGCTAATCCAGC
>NZ_BASL01000414.1:0-151 GCF_000648255.1 Candidatus Protochlamydia sp. R18
AGGATTTAATAAAAGCTCGTTTTCATCCTCAAGATTATCAATAGTTTCCTGAGTGCGCGCTCTTCTAAGTTCCTGGGGTGAAGAGAAAAAGCCTGAAGGTTGTGTGGAGGACTCAATTTCCCTTGGGAAAGTGTCCTCTGAAGCATTTAAT
>NZ_BASL01000413.1:0-119 GCF_000648255.1 Candidatus Protochlamydia sp. R18
TATCAAGACTGATGCCTAGAAAAATTCATGCAACGACGTCTAATGGGTTTGAAATTAAAATTTTAGGATTTCTAGTAGCAGTTGCAACAAATTTTTTAATAAATTAGTTATTTGCAACT
>NZ_BASL01000412.1:0-322 GCF_000648255.1 Candidatus Protochlamydia sp. R18
GCAGAGCAGCATCGCTTATTGTTAATGGCTGCCTAAAAACCCAAAATTCAGGTTATTAAAATTTTTTAGACAAATTTAAAAAACATTCGAACAAACCGAGGAAAATCAAAACACTAACTGAAGTTATTGAACTTTCTTTTTTTATTTATTTTGTGAGAACTATGAAAATTTAATTTAAAAACCTATAAAATTTTTGTATTTAACGTCATTGAGAGTTGCTTTAATAAACAATTTTTAAATGGAATGGGGCTACTGAGGATTTAAAATGCGCCAATCCAGCGTCGGTAAGCTTATCGCACCAACTCAAATTTAAATGCTGCAA
>NZ_BASL01000411.1:0-67 GCF_000648255.1 Candidatus Protochlamydia sp. R18
TAGACGACTACATCCTTTCGATTGGATACAAAGATTGGCCAAATACAAAACTGTCTACTTCGGAAAT
>NZ_BASL01000410.1:0-87 GCF_000648255.1 Candidatus Protochlamydia sp. R18
GGTATTACACAATCAGGGCAAGAGGCTATTAAATATTTTAAACTCGCTGCCGATCAAGGTGATGCAGATGCCCAATACGAGCTTGGA
>NZ_BASL01000409.1:0-200 GCF_000648255.1 Candidatus Protochlamydia sp. R18
TATGTCACATATCGCGAGTTTTTTTACATTTTCAAAAAAATTGTCCTGTACAGAGGGTTATTAACCTCTGTACAGGACATTTTTTTTTAACATACCTTACAACCTATTCAGAATAGAATTCTTCTTTCGAAGAAGTCTTACATAATGTAAAAATTCATTCATATATAATTCTAAACACAATAAACATTTTCTTATTCCCT
>NZ_BASL01000408.1:0-68 GCF_000648255.1 Candidatus Protochlamydia sp. R18
CATAGGGAAGGATCCTCTGCTAGCTGTTGCCAGGCTTTACTAACTAAAGAAGCCATGGCAAGGTCTTT
>NZ_BASL01000407.1:0-302 GCF_000648255.1 Candidatus Protochlamydia sp. R18
CCCGTCACTTTACCTTTTCTGTGCATGAGGTAAGCAAATAAAGGAACAAACATATTTTTCTTTAAGTAAACGAATCGATCATAGCTTATTAATTTTGGAAATTCATTTCTTAAATAAAAATTAATGTAGTTATAGAAGTGTTTGAAAGTTCTGTCATTTGATTGATGAAATAAAACGATGATGGTCATCATTTCAGCTGGAGATAACACAGATTCTGGGCCCTTTTTGTGCTTTCCAGATTCTATAAGGTGTTTTTCCCATTCTTGCTTGAAAGATTTCCAGAAATCATCAATTGTACAATA
>NZ_BASL01000406.1:0-111 GCF_000648255.1 Candidatus Protochlamydia sp. R18
CATTCCCATAGCTTGTACAGATGATTTCTGTCGTCGCTCTATTGACAATTAACTGAGTCTTCAGAGTGTGTCGTTTCTTCTTGCCTGAATAGTAGTGTTTTTGCTTTTTTT
>NZ_BASL01000405.1:0-159 GCF_000648255.1 Candidatus Protochlamydia sp. R18
GAACCCTTTAACTCTACTGAAAAGAGTTTAATCGAATTAAAAGAGCTTTTAAATTTTGCACATCGCTGTCAATTAAATACATTGAAGGATTATTTAGAATTCACCTTTGTGAGCGCCTTATTAAACCAGACCTCTCAATTGGCGGAGTTTGAAAGAATC
>NZ_BASL01000404.1:0-119 GCF_000648255.1 Candidatus Protochlamydia sp. R18
AGGAACATTAAAGTTAGCATTCATGACACAATTGAGCAAAAGCGTAAAGTCTTTTTGTGCCAAAGCCAGAGGATGTTGCAGGGTTTCTTGAAATTGCCCCGACCACAAATTTTTGAAAT
>NZ_BASL01000402.1:0-182 GCF_000648255.1 Candidatus Protochlamydia sp. R18
GTGGCTTTACAGCATTTAGACCTAAGCCGTTGCAGAAATCTTACTGACGCTGGATTAGCGCATTTGGGACCTTTAGTGGCTTTGCAGCATTTGGAGCTAAGTGAGTGCGAAAAGCTAACGGATGCTGGATTAGCGCATTTGGCACCTTTAGTGGCTTTGCAGCATTTAAATTTGAGTTGGTG
>NZ_BASL01000401.1:0-182 GCF_000648255.1 Candidatus Protochlamydia sp. R18
TTTTTCTTATTTCCTACAAAACTCCATAGCTCATCTACTTCAAGTTTAGCCACTTCCAACTCATCTTTCTCGTGGCAAGTAACTTGTGCATTTAAATCCTCAGGCAAATCATGGATAATGAAATTAATAACCTGAATTTTGGGTTTTTAGGCAGCCATTAACAATAAGCGATGCTGCTCTGC
>NZ_BASL01000399.1:0-125 GCF_000648255.1 Candidatus Protochlamydia sp. R18
TCATCCGTGAGATTGCTGCACGCGCTTAGATCGAGATGCTGTAAAGCCGTTAAGGGTGTTAAATGCGCTAATCCATCATCCGTGAGATTCTCGCAAGCGCTTAGATCGAGATGCTGTAAAGCCGT
>NZ_BASL01000398.1:0-96 GCF_000648255.1 Candidatus Protochlamydia sp. R18
TTAATGCGCTCTTACTCAGTTTATTCATGATATATCTATGCTCAATAAGAAATTTTCGGGACGTTTCCATATTTCCGTAAAAAAATCTCATTCCTA
>NZ_BASL01000397.1:0-76 GCF_000648255.1 Candidatus Protochlamydia sp. R18
AACCTTTAAAGACCTTGTTTCTTTTTATGCGTTTATTGTGGCAAACATCTATCGATGGAGAATCAATAAAAGCAAT
>NZ_BASL01000396.1:0-119 GCF_000648255.1 Candidatus Protochlamydia sp. R18
GCATTGATAAAAGTCCTATTATCTCTTGCTATACCACCCCAAGCCCCTCTTCTTCCTGGTAAATGAGGTCCCAGTAAATTCCAAACTCTGTCGGATATATCATGTCTTCTGTGCGCTTC
>NZ_BASL01000395.1:0-297 GCF_000648255.1 Candidatus Protochlamydia sp. R18
ATAAAAAAGAAAGTTTTAAGTGACTATAATTATTTTCAAACTCTCCAATAAACTCATCTACGATATTAAGTCATCTAATTTTCTTTCTATTTGCAAGTAGATCCGACATAAAATCAAGGCTTCAAACTTCATTGACTTGTGTTTTTCAACGGATAGCATGTTTTTCTACTTTTTGTTGGGCCCTTTTTCGCGGGGCAATGTCAAAAGTTATCTTCAGTTTCAGAATAATTTACCTATATTTGCAAAGATCAAATGAAAAAATGCAATTTGATTGCAAAATTTTACAAAAACATTTAG
>NZ_BASL01000393.1:0-119 GCF_000648255.1 Candidatus Protochlamydia sp. R18
TGCAAAACGATGGCCAGATATGGCTGAATAAACCTTCTCTCCTCTAAAAGCTCGCCCACGATGACGTTGTAGACATTCATTGATTCCACTTTCATCAAGATAAACACGATCTTCTTCTG
>NZ_BASL01000392.1:0-65 GCF_000648255.1 Candidatus Protochlamydia sp. R18
TTGTGGTAAACAATGCTTTTAAATCATGTTGAGGTCTTTTGTCATTCAAATTTTATGTATCTTGT
>NZ_BASL01000391.1:0-85 GCF_000648255.1 Candidatus Protochlamydia sp. R18
TTAAAAATAAGAAAAATGACTTGGCCTTAGATAGGACAGATTGGAAATTCGGCAAAAAACACATCAATATTTTGACCTTAGGAGT
>NZ_BASL01000390.1:0-134 GCF_000648255.1 Candidatus Protochlamydia sp. R18
AGGCTCGTTTTCATCCTCAAGTTTATCCATAAGGTTCTGAGTGCGCGTCCTTCTAAGTTTCTGGGGTGAAGAGACAAAGCCTGAAGGTTGTGTGGAGGACTCAATTTCCCTTGAGAAAGTGTCCTCTAAAGCAT
>NZ_BASL01000389.1:0-120 GCF_000648255.1 Candidatus Protochlamydia sp. R18
GGGTAGTAAATAGTTCAAGACCTTGTTTCAAAAGCCTCTTTGAAAGTTCTTTCGAAATAGTCCCCTTATCACCAAATAGTTTCCCAAAAATCCCTTTCGACAAAGTTTCGGCAATAGAAA
>NZ_BASL01000388.1:0-306 GCF_000648255.1 Candidatus Protochlamydia sp. R18
CCTCCGACCATTTTAAAATAGCCCTGCTTGTGAATTCAGTTCCATTATCACTGATAATTCGTCTCGGATACCCTCTGTATTTAATTAACTCTTCCAACTCCCTTATCACTCTTAATCCGGAAAGAGATGTGTCTATAATCATTTTCAAACTCTCCCTAGTAAACTCATCTACCATATTGAGTCATCTGATTTTTTTTCCATTTGCAAGCCGATCCGACATAAAATCCAGGCTCCAAACTTCATTGATTTGTGAAGCTTTTATCCGCGCAAGCCTTATCCCAACTCCTCGTCTTCGAGCTCCTCTTT
>NZ_BASL01000387.1:0-115 GCF_000648255.1 Candidatus Protochlamydia sp. R18
CTTTTATTGATTCTACATCGATAGATGTTTGCCACAATAAACGCATAAAAAGAAACAAGATCTTTAAAGGTTTAGCAAAGAGGGGGAAAACAACTTCAGGGTGGTTTTTCGGGTT
>NZ_BASL01000386.1:0-119 GCF_000648255.1 Candidatus Protochlamydia sp. R18
TGTTTACAGATTACTATTTAAATAGTATGCATATTTGATGATCAACAATAAAAGTCATTTATAAGTTAAGGAGAGCAATTATGATTCCTCATACACTGGATCAGCAATTAGCTGTACAA
>NZ_BASL01000385.1:0-117 GCF_000648255.1 Candidatus Protochlamydia sp. R18
TGAGCGGTTACTGGCAGACAAAGGATATGATAGCGACGCAATCGTTGAGCAAGCTATAAAGTCAGGGAATGCAAGTGGTGATTCCTCCACGAAAGAATCGCATAACTGGTCGAGAAT
>NZ_BASL01000384.1:0-88 GCF_000648255.1 Candidatus Protochlamydia sp. R18
ACGACTTTGCAGCATCTCGATCTAAGCGATTGCGAGAATCTCACGGATGATGGATTAGCTCATTTGACACCTTTAACGGCTTTACAGC
>NZ_BASL01000383.1:0-80 GCF_000648255.1 Candidatus Protochlamydia sp. R18
GATGATGGATTAGCCCATTTGACACCCTTAACGGCTTTACAGCATCTCGATCTAAGCGCGTGCAGCAATCTCACGGATGA
>NZ_BASL01000382.1:0-119 GCF_000648255.1 Candidatus Protochlamydia sp. R18
TTGTACAGCTAATTGCTGATCCAGTGTATGAGGAATCATAATTGCTCTCCTTAACTTATCAATGACTTTTATTGTTGATCATCAAATATGCATACTATTTAAATAGTAATCTGTAAACA
>NZ_BASL01000381.1:0-119 GCF_000648255.1 Candidatus Protochlamydia sp. R18
TGATCAATTAACTGTTTATTCCATTTCTGCTCAAAAGACTTCCAAAAATCATCTACACTGCAATATAATTTGATTAAATCCATTTTGACCTCTCATGTCATATTAAACATTAGTTTGGG
>NZ_BASL01000380.1:0-64 GCF_000648255.1 Candidatus Protochlamydia sp. R18
TTTGAAGCACATTAGAAAATTTATTGAGGGGGTATTTGGCGTGATATCAAGACTGATGCCTAGA
>NZ_BASL01000379.1:0-71 GCF_000648255.1 Candidatus Protochlamydia sp. R18
CCCGATGCAAGTAAAAACGGGCAATCCTTGCGCTGGATCTTCTCCCAAGGCTATTATTTGTAGTTCTAACA
>NZ_BASL01000378.1:0-389 GCF_000648255.1 Candidatus Protochlamydia sp. R18
TATACACTTTGAAAAGTGGTTGTCAGTGGCGTATGTTGCCAAAAGAATATCCTAAATGGAAAATATGCTATTATTATTTCACTCTTTGGTCCAAAAAAAATCAACAAACTCCTGAAAGTATTCTAGAACAAGTTTTAAAAAAATCGGTGGAGAGGTTCGACAAAGCAGTGGTCGGAATGAAAAAACCAGTTTTATCATAGTTGATGCGCAAAGCGTTAAAAATACCGATACAGCTGAAAGTAAAGGCTATGATGCAGGAAAAAAAATTTCAGGTATCAAACGGCACATAGCATTAACACTCAAGGATTGCCTCATGCCATTCATATAACTACAGCAAATGTTACTGATAGAAAAGGAGCTCTAGAAGCATGTTTACTGAATAAGAGTGT
>NZ_BASL01000377.1:0-203 GCF_000648255.1 Candidatus Protochlamydia sp. R18
CCTCAACCTGAATTATCGATACCAGAGATGATGACAATTGTCATTTTATTTCATCAATCCAATGATCGAACATTTAAGCACTTTTATGGGTATGTTACCAAATACTTAGTGAAAGAATTTCCAAACTTAATGAGTACTAGCCGTTTTATTTAAAGAAGAACCTTTTTGTTCCTCTATTTGCTTATCTTTTGGACAAAAGAGGA
>NZ_BASL01000376.1:0-107 GCF_000648255.1 Candidatus Protochlamydia sp. R18
TGGCGTGTCTGTTCAATTTGAGAAATATTTTTTAGTTGATCATTCACTGTTTCAATAATGGCTCGTTTTCTAAGAAGAATTTTGTCTGTCAACTTCATAAGATTCTG
>NZ_BASL01000375.1:0-67 GCF_000648255.1 Candidatus Protochlamydia sp. R18
TCCACTACATCTTCTTCAGGAGAAGGTGTATTATAGCCTACAATAGGAGGCATGCTGTTTGGAGGAG
>NZ_BASL01000374.1:0-78 GCF_000648255.1 Candidatus Protochlamydia sp. R18
CCTCAAGAACTTAGACGAACGCGCACTCAGGAAACTATTGATAATCTTGAGGATGAAAACGAGCTTTTATTAAATCCT
>NZ_BASL01000372.1:0-103 GCF_000648255.1 Candidatus Protochlamydia sp. R18
TTACAGTATTTAGATTTAAGTGATTCTGGAAATTTCACGGATGCTGGATTAGCCCATTTGACACCTTTAGTCGCTTTGCGACACTTAGGTTTGAGTGATTGTA
>NZ_BASL01000371.1:0-100 GCF_000648255.1 Candidatus Protochlamydia sp. R18
TCATTGATTCCACTTTCATCAAGATAAACACGATCTTCTTCTGCTATCTTTTCTAATTCTTTTTTAAACTCCTCACGTTTTTTCTCATCTCTTTCTTTGT
>NZ_BASL01000370.1:0-104 GCF_000648255.1 Candidatus Protochlamydia sp. R18
CAAGTTTTCGGTGTAGCATTAAGAACAGTGTTTAACTGGCTGAAGCGTCAAAGAAATGGGTGTTTAGAAGATAAACCAAGAAAAAGACACCCAATTAAAATTGA
>NZ_BASL01000369.1:0-293 GCF_000648255.1 Candidatus Protochlamydia sp. R18
CTCAATTTAGAAATTGTTAGGTAAAAAAACCTTAATAAAAAAGCAGGAATTCTAGCGCCGAAAATAAAAGAGTACTTTGTCCTAAGAGAATCAAGAATAAAATTTCATTAAAGTTGATCAATTTCCATTGAGACGCTTATCTAAGAAAAATGTCCGCGATAAGATGTATTATAGGATGGAAATTAGGCTTATAAACCAATTTTAGTGGCGGCATTTTCCGTCCACATGTTTCCTAATCGAATATACCTTCTAATGGTATCAGAGCTTTTATGGCCTGTTTGCTTCATGATCAG
>NZ_BASL01000368.1:0-152 GCF_000648255.1 Candidatus Protochlamydia sp. R18
TTAATTAATTCAAAAATCCCGAGCTATATTCGAGTTAAAGAAGACACTCAAGTGTTACATCCAAAAGGAAACTACACAGTGGGCTTGAGAGATATATGTAAGGAAATTAAGTGTGGAAAAAAGAAAGTCTTTAAAGGCCACCATACATTATT
>NZ_BASL01000367.1:0-119 GCF_000648255.1 Candidatus Protochlamydia sp. R18
TTCAAAATAGCATTACTCGTAAATTCCGTCCCATTATCGCTTAATATGCATGCTGGCCTTCCCTCTGTCTCTATCAACTCAGATAGCTCTCTCGCAACACGAACTCCGCTGATCGAGGT
>NZ_BASL01000366.1:0-145 GCF_000648255.1 Candidatus Protochlamydia sp. R18
AGTTGTTGCGATGAAAAAAGGTATTACCGACGAAGAAAAGCAAAGCTTAACAGACGCTATCATTAAACGAAACGGGACATTGAAAATTCAATACGTTTAGCAAATACCTACTATGTTTATCGATCAACTAGATCAGCTAGTTGGT
>NZ_BASL01000365.1:0-97 GCF_000648255.1 Candidatus Protochlamydia sp. R18
GCATTTAATTCTTCTGGGTGAGTTAAGGAACTTAATAAAGGCTCGTTTTCATCCTCAAGTTTATCCATAAGGTTCTGAGTGCGCGTCCTTCTAAGTT
>NZ_BASL01000364.1:0-265 GCF_000648255.1 Candidatus Protochlamydia sp. R18
TTAACGATTGATGACATTAAATTTGTCAGAGAAGGCTTGCAAATTACGCTTAGGAAATCAAAAACCGACCAAGAAGGGAAGGGGAGAGATATAGCCATTCCTTATGGATTAAACATTCTCACTTGCCCTGTCAGAACCTTAAATGATTGGCTTAGTTGTTCTAAAATTAGCGAAGGGCCATTATTTCGACCGATTAATCGGCATGGTCAAATCATGGATAAAGCCTTAACTTCCAAATCCGTCGCATTGATTATTAAGCGGAACA
>NZ_BASL01000363.1:0-119 GCF_000648255.1 Candidatus Protochlamydia sp. R18
AGTCAAGTGACAGATGTAAAGACATTTGCTCAATATATCCAAGATCCTTCTAGTTTTGTCAGAGTTGTTGCGATGAAAAAAGGTATTACCGACGAAGAAAAGCAAAGCTTAACAGACGC
>NZ_BASL01000362.1:0-82 GCF_000648255.1 Candidatus Protochlamydia sp. R18
CGACTCATGCTCTGATCACCTCTTTTAGCTCCCGCTGCATGAGGATGCACTTGACAATGCGAAGCATCTATCACAAGCCATT
>NZ_BASL01000361.1:0-119 GCF_000648255.1 Candidatus Protochlamydia sp. R18
TTTCCATTTCTTTCACTTGGCTTTTGGGAACTAGTTCTTCTCGGCTGCTAATTCCTTGTCGTGCTCCTTGTTCCATTTGCCTTCTCCATGCAAAAAGTTGACTTGGTGTTATATCATAT
>NZ_BASL01000359.1:0-119 GCF_000648255.1 Candidatus Protochlamydia sp. R18
ATGAAATTTTTTTACGGAAATATGGAAACGTCCCGAAAATTTCTTATTGAGCATCGATAGATCATGAACAAACTGAGTAAGAGCGCATTAAATAGAAGAATTCATCAAATACCCATGAA
>NZ_BASL01000358.1:0-76 GCF_000648255.1 Candidatus Protochlamydia sp. R18
TTCCTGAGTGCGCGTTCGTCTAAGTTCTTGAGGTGAAGAGAAAAAGCCTGAAGGTTGTGTGGAGGACTCAATTTCC
>NZ_BASL01000357.1:0-80 GCF_000648255.1 Candidatus Protochlamydia sp. R18
GGTGTCAAATGGGCTAATCCATCATCCGTGAGATTGCTGCACGCGCTTAGATCGAGATGCTGTAAAGCCGTTAAGGGTGT
>NZ_BASL01000356.1:0-142 GCF_000648255.1 Candidatus Protochlamydia sp. R18
AGCAGAGCAGCATCGCTTATTGTTAATGGCTGCCTAAAAACCCAAAATTCAGGTTACTATATAAAACTGTTGCTAGCTCTGATAGATTCACTGTCTTCACTATGAACAATCCCAATAATAAATTCGTCAATACAGTTAATCT
>NZ_BASL01000355.1:0-129 GCF_000648255.1 Candidatus Protochlamydia sp. R18
CGTTAAGGGTGTTAAATGGGCTAATCCAGCATCGGTGAATTGCCAGCAATTGACTAGAATTAGATGCTGTAAACCCGTTAAAGGTGTCAAATGCGCTAATCCAACATCCGTGAGATTGCTGCACCAGCT
>NZ_BASL01000354.1:0-118 GCF_000648255.1 Candidatus Protochlamydia sp. R18
ATTCATATATAATTCTAAACACAATAAACATTTTCTTATTCCCTCAAAGCAGGTCCTGACTGAATATGCTTTTTCTTTTTCTCCCGTGAGAAGCTTGGTTTGTTTTTGATTGTATGAT
>NZ_BASL01000353.1:0-100 GCF_000648255.1 Candidatus Protochlamydia sp. R18
ACTCATGGAAAGCCAAATTTGGCGGAATGAGTGTATCTGAGGCACAAAGATTAAAAGCTCTAGAAGAAGAAAACAGGAAATTAAAAAGGCTTGTAGCTGA
>NZ_BASL01000351.1:0-678 GCF_000648255.1 Candidatus Protochlamydia sp. R18
CAAGCGATCAATAAAAGAAAAATAAGGTTTTTGTCAAGCGATGCTGCTTCTTTAAATAGGGAACCAAATTTTGGAAACTCCTTAAGCCCATCAGTTGAAAAGCACAGAAAAAATCCTTCCATAGAGGATCCTGCGCTAATCCATAGAATTAATTCTCTGATCTCAGAATTTTCTCCAACGGGAAATGAAAGAGTCGAACAAACAATAGAGGGAGAAGTCGACTATACAGGTATTCCAGTAGATACAACACTGCTTTCCCGGTATTGGAATATCGCTTATAAAAATGCTTCTTCATTAGAGGAAGCAGATATTATTCTCATGGGTGAAAATCATAAAATTTTAGCCTATAAACAATTAGAGATTGCGATCATCAATCAATTTGGAAAAGACGATGATGTCTTACTTGTGGAAGGGATAGAGTATCAAGAAGAGGCGCAAAATTTCAGTCGAATTTATTCTAAGCGTAGCTATGATTTAATTTCAAAAAATATGCATATGTTTGGTTTTGAGGTAGAGTTATTACCTTTGGTTGAAAGTTTAAATATGCTTAAAGAATTGGAGAGAAAAGCTGTTATCTTAAAAACAAAAGTAGAGCTAAAAAAAAGATCTGGGTTGCCCCTGGATGTCACATTTTCAGAAAAAGTGATGCACGAAGGAGTCTGTTTATTGGAGAAATTA
>NZ_BASL01000350.1:0-555 GCF_000648255.1 Candidatus Protochlamydia sp. R18
CAAGCGATCAATAAAAGAAAAATAAGGTTTTTGTCAAGCGATGCTGCTTCTTTAAATAGAGAACCAAATTTTGGAAAACCCTTAAGCCTATCAGTCGAAGAGCAAAGAGGAAATCTTCCGATAATAGATCCTGCGTTAATCCATAGAATTAATTCTCTGATCTCAGCATTTCCTCCGATGGGAAATGAGAGTGACGAACAAACAATAGAGGAAGAGGTCGACTATACAGGTGTTCCAGTAGATACAACACTGCTTTCCCAGTATTGGAATATCGCTTATAAAAATGCTTCTTCACTAGAGGAAGCAGATATTATTCTTATGGGTGAAGATCACAAAATTTTAGCCTATCAACAATTAGAGATTGCAATTATCAATCAATTTGGAAAAGACGATGATGTCTTGCTTTTAGAAGGAGTAGAGTATCAAGAGGAGGCGCAAAATTTCAGTTCAATTTGTCCTAAGCGTAGCTACGATTTAATTTCAAAAAATATACGCCTGTTTGGTTTTGAGGAAAATTTATTAGATTTGATTGAAAGTTTAAATATGCTTAAAGAA
>NZ_BASL01000349.1:0-75 GCF_000648255.1 Candidatus Protochlamydia sp. R18
GGATGATGGATTAGCTCATTTGACACCTTTAACGGCTTTACAGCATCTCAATCTAAGCTGGTGCAGCAATCTCAC
>NZ_BASL01000348.1:0-108 GCF_000648255.1 Candidatus Protochlamydia sp. R18
ACCAATTAAATGAAACTGTCATTTTAAACTGTTTCAAAATTAATCTTTGTGTAAATAGTACCGACTTGAAACTAATCAAAAAATAAATTCAAGGCAAATAAAATTAAT
>NZ_BASL01000347.1:0-73 GCF_000648255.1 Candidatus Protochlamydia sp. R18
TCTTTTTATGCGTTTATTGTGGCAAACATCTATCGATGGAAAATCAATAAAAGCAATTCCTGTGATTTCTCCT
>NZ_BASL01000346.1:0-112 GCF_000648255.1 Candidatus Protochlamydia sp. R18
TGTCTCTATCAACTCAGATAGCTCTCTCGCAACACGAACTCCGCTGATCGAGGTATCTACCACCATCTTAAGACTTTTCCTAGTAAAGTCATCCATAATTGTTAGAATCCGA
>NZ_BASL01000345.1:0-122 GCF_000648255.1 Candidatus Protochlamydia sp. R18
TTTCTTTGACGCTTCAGCCAGTTAAACACTGTTCTTAATGCTACACCGAAAACTTGTCTTACATTCTTCTGCAGAATGTCCAGTTTCTAAATAGTTGAGTGCTTTTTGCCTTAAATCTTTGG
>NZ_BASL01000344.1:0-324 GCF_000648255.1 Candidatus Protochlamydia sp. R18
AATGCTACAATTTCTGCATGATGATTAATCACAAGATGGAGCTTAAACCCAAAGAACCAGCCAACGGTTGTTTTTCCCCATTTAGCGCGGCTCTTTAAAGACACGATGGGAAGAGGCTCGTTTGACATGGCAAACCGTTAATACGGTAGAATCTATAAATAAAATCCCTTCACAGATACCTTGATGTTCTTGGATCAGGCAAAACATAGGGAAAAATGCTTCAGAGGTGAGTTGAACAAATCTTGAATATCCAACAAGATGAGGAAATAAATATTTTAAAGTTGTTTTTACATGGTTTAAGTAAAAGTGCTTAAATGTTCTGTC
>NZ_BASL01000342.1:0-64 GCF_000648255.1 Candidatus Protochlamydia sp. R18
TAATTTTAAAGGGATTAGCATTCCTCTAGCTTGGATTTCCTTAGGAAGAGCAGGTAATTCCAAA
>NZ_BASL01000341.1:0-69 GCF_000648255.1 Candidatus Protochlamydia sp. R18
ATCATACAATCAAAAACAAACCAAGCTTCTCACGGGAGAAAAAGAAAAAGCATATTCAGGACCTGCTTT
>NZ_BASL01000340.1:0-207 GCF_000648255.1 Candidatus Protochlamydia sp. R18
CTTGTAGAGAACGTGATAGGAATGTTAAAGCGGTTCAAAATTATCTCAGATCGTTATCGAAATAGGAGGAAAAGATTTGGATTACGCTTTAATCTTTTAGCAGGATTATACAATTATGAACTTAAAAATTAGGTTTCAGAAGAACTCTAATATAAAATGAATGCGCCGATAACCAAATCGAGGTCTTTCAAGAGCCACTGCTTTAAT
>NZ_BASL01000339.1:0-150 GCF_000648255.1 Candidatus Protochlamydia sp. R18
AGCAGATTGTACTCAAGCAAGCAATTTGATCGCTGGTCTTACAGCTGAGCGGTTACTGGTAGACAAAGGATATGATAGCGACGCAATCGTCGAGCAAGCTATAAGTCAGGGAATGCAAGTGGTGATTCCTCCACGAAAGAATCGCATAAC
>NZ_BASL01000338.1:0-70 GCF_000648255.1 Candidatus Protochlamydia sp. R18
AGATTGAGATGCTGCAAAGCCTTTAAGGGTGTTAAATGGGCTAATCCTGCATCGGTGAGATTAACACAGC
>NZ_BASL01000337.1:0-74 GCF_000648255.1 Candidatus Protochlamydia sp. R18
GAGAAGAGCAATGAGATGTACGCACTGCGGCTCAGATTTGGTAAAGAAGAATGGTTATACAAGACATGAAAAGC
>NZ_BASL01000336.1:0-99 GCF_000648255.1 Candidatus Protochlamydia sp. R18
CAAGAGGGAACTTCTCTGAACATTTCTCATTCTCAGCTAGCTTTGTTAAGGGAAAAATCGCCCTATTTTAAGAAGCTGTGGTCGGGGCAATTTCAAGAA
>NZ_BASL01000335.1:0-80 GCF_000648255.1 Candidatus Protochlamydia sp. R18
TTCTTTCGGATAGATTCAAGGATTGGCTTGATTTTATCAAATTGTTCTCTAGAAATATCGCTTGGATAAGAATGCGTCAT
>NZ_BASL01000334.1:0-23803 GCF_000648255.1 Candidatus Protochlamydia sp. R18
TATTTATAATTAAGCCTCAAATAAAATAAACATGGGCAAGTACATGAGTTTAGAAACTTCCAATATTCATCCCCATATATTTCCAGCATTTAAAGAATTAGAAAAAAAGCAAATCTTTTCTAATTCAAATGCATATACAGAAATTGGGATAAAAATATTCTCAAAATTGAGCGTAAAAGATTTAAAATTTGCAAAGCAAGTTTGCAGGGAATGGAAACAGCTCATTTCAGAAAAAAATGTATGGAAAACAAAATTAAAACAGCTTTTTTTAGAAAAAAAGTTAACAAAAAATTGTATAGAACATTTGGATGAACGGCAATCGATAGAAAATTTATCCGATGAAATTCATCTTCATATTTTTTCTTTCTTATCTTTTCAAGATTTAGCCACTATCCGTAAGGTGAGCAAACAGTGGCATTCAAAAACCTCCGATGGCTTACTTTGGAAGATTTTTCTCGAGAAAATTTTTCCTCTTCTTTCTTGTGCATCAAAGAGAATGGAAATTCATCCTAGAGATCAATTAATGGCTCAAGCCAATATAAAAGCAAATCGGGTGCAAAAAATTATCGATTTAAAAGCTGCTGCGTTGGAAAAAGGGCATGAATGGAACCCTTACGCATACTTTTCTCCAAATGGTCGGCGAGTGGTGATTACTAGTAGCGAAAGTATTAGTCTTTGGGATACCCAAACAGGAAAATTTCTAAAAAATTGGGGAAAAGGATGGGAAGAACGTCCAAATATATCCTTTTCCCCTAATGGGGAGCGGATAATTAGCTCTCCTTGGCAAGTAATGAACTCTCTTTGGCAAGAAGGAAGTTGTCATCTTTGGAATGCTCAAACAGGAGAATTTTTACAGACTTTGGAAGAAAAGTGTTGTAACGTATATTTTTCTCCAAATAGCCAACAATTGACTACTATTAGCCTTACATCGATTCGCCTTTGGGATGCTCAAACAGGAAAATGCTTACAGTTTTTGGGATACAACCCATCTTCTGGATCTATATCTTTTTCTTTAGATAGCCAGCGAATAATTAGCAATGATGGCACATCTGTTTGCCTTTGGGATGCCCAAACAGGAAAATGTTTACAGTCTTTGGAAAATATTACGTTGCTTACAACATCTTTTTCTCCGAACAGTCAGCAGTTGGCTATTTGTGACACGTTATCCATTCGCCTTTTTGATGCCAGAACAGGAAAATGTTTACAGACTTTAGAAAATGGCTGCCTTCTCAATTCAAACGTATCTTTTTCTCCAGATAGCCGACGGTTAATTACTAATAATGGCAAAATCGTTCGTCTTTGGGATGCCCAAACGGGAAAATGTTTAAAAACTCTTAAAGAAGGTCCAGAGTACACGGCAACCTTCTTTTCTCCGAATAGCCAGCGCATAATTACTAGTACCTGCAGATCTATTTGCCTTTGGGATACTCAAACAGGCGAATATCTGGAGACCTTGGAAAAAAATAAATGGGGCGTAAAAGTGAATTTTTCTCCAAATAGCCAACGAATAGTTACTACTAGCTGCCAATTTTTTCGTCTTTTTGATGCTCAAACAGGAAAATGCTTACAGCAGACGCTGGAAAAAGGCCAATTTAGCGTCAAAGCGGTCTTTTCTCCTGATAGCCAGCGCTTAATTACTTATCACGGCCAATCGATTTGCCTTTGGGATACTCAAACAGGAGTTTGCTTGAAAATTTGGGAAGAAGAAAAGGCGCATCAAGTAGATTTTTTTCCAAATAGCAAATGGATAATTACCGATAACGGCAAATTCGTTCACCTGTGGGATGCTACAACAGGAAACTGCTTACACATTTTAGAAAATCGTTTAGAATCCCAAGGGGTAACTTCTTCTTCTAATAAAAGGGTAACAGTTTCTCCCAACGGAGGGCAATTATTAATAGATATGAAAATTTTTGATTATTTCCCTTCTAAAAAAGAAGATTTTGAGGAAATCAACTCTTTAACACAAGAATCGACAGGGCAAGAATTAAAAAAGAGAAAAGTCAGAAGTGTTAAAAGCAAAGAAGATAGCAGCAAGATCTCGCACGAATCACAGCATAATCCATCTTTTTCAAAGAAAAAAAGAAAAAAAGAGGACTAATAAAAAATCCATTTAAATTTTAAAAGCCCTTTTAAAGAAGGACGAGTTAAAAGCTAGTTTTTCACGCCAACAACTAGTTGCCGCGTTAAGTTAGCCATGTACTAATACTTGCCGAGGTTAAATCTCGGCAAGCGCATAAACCATTCAGCTAATTTTTTATATACTACAACTACGATTCTCTCTATAGCTAAAGCTACAATTACAAGGCAAACATCTTGATTCCATTCATAAATGTGAAGTTTGCTCTATCGCTTATCGTAAACAATGGCTGTTAGTGACTGTGAGTAGGGCAATCTCTATCTTTGAGATTACCTCTCTCGCATTTATCAAAAAGCAAGAAAACTTTGTGTCTTAAACGCATTGGTTTTAGAAGTAATAAGCCATGCCAATTTTAGCTCCTTTGCCGCGCAAACCGTGTTTTTCCCGAGAAAGAGTAATGTTATATCCCACGCCAGCTGTTAAAGTCCAATTAGCGTTAAAGCTATAATCTAGACCTAAGGAGTAATTGGGACCATTGGAATGACTTTTACTAGAAACAATAGGTTTGATTTTAGTATGCGTATGACACCAAGCATATTGGCAAATCCCTACCACAGTCAACTTATCAGTCAATTTATAAGAAAAATCTATTCCTACATAAGGACTGGAAGAGCGAAATCTCTCTTTTAAATCAAATAGTTGAAAATGTTCAAAATCTACATGTGTTTTTAAATAACTAAAAGTAACTCCAATAGAAGGGAGAATCATAAATTTATCAGTCACAGGAATGTATTGACCTAATCCAATGTATCCAGACGTAAATTGTGCATGCTTTTTACCTTCCCCAATCATAAAGCCGCTTTTAAACGCCAAACCTTTCCAACCTAATAGCGTAAGATCCCCTTTGACAGCTCCAAATCGAATTGTGTCTTCTGTTTTTCCGGATTCGAGAATGTCAACTGAAACAAAAGTTGGCCCAATATCTATCTTTCCATGAATTTCTGCTGCGAGATAAGAACTAAAAAAACTCAAGAGGCAAAAGCTTAAAAAGCGAAAATAAGAAAGAATCTTCATAATTGTCCTATGATTACAAATTTACAAAAGACTAATCGTTTACCATTTTGCTAATGGGGGCATTGAACAAAGAATTGCTTCAGTATTTCCTCCTGACTGAAATCCAAATCTCGTTCCTCGATCATAAACTAAGTTAAATTCTGCATAGTGAGCTCTATGCTTCAATTGAATCTCTCGTTCTTCTTGATTGAACGGTTGTGAGATTCGACGCTGATAAATAGGCATAATCGCTTGAATAAATGAATGGCCAACCGATTCCCATAATTGTTTGTCTTTCTCAAAATCTCCGGTGTTGTAATGGTCAAAAAAAATTCCTCCCACCCCACGTTCTTTTTGGCGGTGAGGAATATAAAAATACTCTTTAGCTTGCTGAGAAAATTGAGGATATAAGTGAGAACCAAAAGGAAGTAAGGTTTGCTCTGCAATAGTGTGAAAATGAGTCGTATCTTCTAAGTAAGGAAATCCCATAGGGGTCAAATCATATCCCCCTCCAAACCAATAACGATCTTTTGTCTCAATAAATCGAATATTAAAATGCGAGGTAGGTACATGAGGATTGCTCATATGGGTAATTAAGCTTACTCCTGTCGCAAAAAAAGGTCCTTCTGCTTCGCTTAAAGGAAAACGAGACCCTCCAACTCCAGACCAATTAACAGCCGCTTTCTCAAAAATATTTCCTCTTAAAACGGCAATTTCCCCTCCTCCTTCTTCATGATGTGCCCAACTTTTACGTTCAAAGTGATGGGTTTTCTCCATCTGTTCAAAAGAAGTGATTATTTTTTCACGCAAAGATTTTAAAAAATCAATGAGTTCTAAACGGGAGGGGTGGGGAAAAACCATAACTTATCTTTTTTGAACGAAGGTTAATGCCTAACTTTATATTTACATTTGTTTGCGTTTAAATAATTATCCTTTTGGAAAACACGGATAAAACTTTTTAAATCAATAGGCTGTTTCCAGGTTTAGGTATGCAATCTTAAAACCCTCACCGATTAAGAGCCAGTAAAAAAATAGTCTTTCTTAGTCAAAAAACTTTTAACATTGTTTAAAACGGCAATACGTTAAAAATTTTAATTAATGTCTTCTTTTTGATATTCAATAAAAACGATTCGAAAATGAGCATCTAATCTTGCGAAAACGTTTTTATTATTTTCTACATTCAGGTGATGGAAACTAAATAGATGGGTTTATAAAACTAAAAAGCCTGTATAAAGCACTCCAAACGATTCTCAATTAAGAGTTAAATGGGAAAATAGCATCACAAAAAGGGTTATGAAGACTGTTTTCTTCTTATGTTAGGACTTATTACTACTGTTTATTTTATATATCCGTAGGAGCTTTAAAAATTATTTTACTTAGACAAGGGAAAATTTTTGTTAAAAGCTAGGCTGAAAGGAAAATAAAATCTGTTTTTAAATCTGGGAAGGAAAGTTAAATGCTCCTTCTGTTTATAGCGAAAATGATACGGCAGCAATTCAAAAAAACTTAGAGCTGTTGTTTTTATAGCATGGAGGATTGATTAAGCTATCAAGGTGTTTTAGGCTTGCTCAAGTAGTAAAAATATTCAAGCGCGTTGATTTAATAGCAGAATTTGATAACCCCGTTGTTATCTCAATTTGTTATTCTTTCTCTACTTCATCTATTTTCTTATTAATAGCATCATTTTGATTCTCTATCGGAAAGGTGGTATTAGCAGCAATTTGTAATTGTTTCCAAGATCCACGGTCGAACCAACCTATACTTCCATTCCAAAAATAATATAAACTGATGATGCCCCAAAAAGGTAAAATCCAATAAGTCCAAACCAGAAATCTAGGTATTTTTGCATCAAAAGAAGCAATTGCTGGATCTCCATAAATTTCCATTTCATGAGAGGTTTCACTTTCTTCCCAATGATTTTGATTTGGCTCCATTTTTTTTCTCCTTCGGACTTAATTCTTGTTCTTCATCCATCATTTGATATTTTGCTTCCTCATCCATACTCAACCGATCAATTTTCCATAAGTAAAGAAAAATGATAAAAGCACCCCCGACTAAACTAATCACAAATGCATAATGTAATAAATTTCCATAGATTCCAAATCCATCTATGACTGCGTATTGATTCATTGGAGTTTACGTTGACCTTCAATAATTTCTTTTGTTTTAATAGGATCTTTTCCCAACCACCAAGCCTGATTAGGAGCCGTAATGCGAGTTCCTTTGGTCATCATATATTGATAAATCGCTTCAAATTGATAATTAGGAATACCAATCGCACTTTTTCCGGTTTCCTTTGGATTAGCATCAAAAAAATGTCGGAAAGAAGGCATCAGAGATCCCGCGCTTGCCGTTTTAGGTGCCCAAAAATGAGCTTTATGCCAATCACGACTAGGTTTTTTTACTCCTACGCGAGAAATATCGGGTCCAATCCGTCTTGTTCCAGCAAAAGTAATTTTTTGATAAATATACTCATTTGCAGAAGAGGGAGGAGCTGGATAGGAGTCTGATCCATTTAAAACGGTATCCTGAATTAGTGTGCGCGTTTGATCGGTATGGCAATACCAGCAGCCTTCAATTGCATACAGATGTTCACCAAAAAGAATGAGATCTTGCCTTGAGTGAAAACCCATCGCAGGACTTTTTAATTCATCCATCTGTCGAATAGGCCTACCATCTGGATCATATCGCCATCTTTTTGCATTGCCATGGCCTTCTTCAATAATGCGAAATTCTTGAGGATTAAGTGAATAAATGACCCCATAATCTCGATGATAAGGCTGTTTGACACTATCATCTAAAATCGTGAAATTTTCATCGACCCAATTTTGCAAAATTCCCCCTGAAGGTTCGAAAGAAAACACTTCTTGCATTTCGGGGTCATACAACTCCAAAACTTGAAATTTCAATTTTCCCAAATTTGCCGATGAATCCTCTTCTTTTTGAGCTATTTTCGTTGTGGATTGTTGAGAGGCTAATAGCAACTCGGCTTGTTTTTTAGCTTCGCCTTGTGGTTCTCTCAACAATAAAAGACGTGAGGTGAGCTTAAGCGTTGAATCATTCACTTTCGTGATATATTTCTCTAATCCTTGAGAAGCGACTAAACGCAGGTCATTAGATTCTTTGAAAGCTAACAGGCTATAGTTCTGCTTTAAATGGCGTACATATTGTAAATCACTCCCTTCGACAGAGGCATTACTAATATAGAGGTTAGGATCTTCTACTTCATACATTTGAACTTGGTAAGGGCTTGTTGGGCTTGTCCAAGTTGAATCGACATAGGTTGGAGCAATTAAGACAACAATAATAGAGGTAGAAAATAAGAGAATAACACCTATAATCACCCACAGGGCCGATTTATCAAGACGATGCAAAAAATCATAATGAGAGGAATTTTGCTGAGAAGCCTTATCTTTTTTTCGATTTTCCTGCGTCATGCCGTCAATCTCACTTCTCGAGGTTTTTCTAAAACAATTGTATTAAAAATATTAATCGCAAATAAGATGTTGCCGATTAAAATAATGATTCCCCCTAATCCCCTTAAAATCCACCAGTCGCGCATATCAGCCATAGTTTGAATAAAGGGAATACGAGTCAAATTATCATGAAATTCTGCATAAGAAGATCCCTCTGCCCAGTTAGCCCACATCAACCCTTGTAAAAAGCCACCTAGCCATAGAGAAAATAAAAATAATAAACTTCCCCATAAATTTAAGGCAAAATGCCAGTCAGCAAGCTTTGTAGACCATAATGGTTTTTTCACTATTGTTGGAATAGCTTGATAAATTCCGGCTATCGCAAAAAATGTAAAAGTACCATACAGTGAAATATGAGAATGTCCAATAACCCAATCTGTTTTTGAGGTAATTTCATTGACATTTCGCAAAGCTTGCAAAGAGCCTTGAGCACACGTAATGAAATAAAAAATATTACCCATCATTAAAAATCTAATGGGGGCGCTTTCTAAATACTTTAGCCAATCTTTTTGCAAGGTGGCAAATAAATTAAATACCACTGTCCATACTGGAATAAACATCCAAATTGAGAATATGATGGAAGTTGTTTGAAGCCATTGAGAAACCGGCCCGTGAATAATATGATGCGTGCCAATCCAAGCATAAATAAAAGCAATAGACCAAAATCCTATCATGGATAGGCGGTGGCTATATATCGGTGTACCCGCTATTTTAGGAAGAAAATAATAGGCTGTGGCTAATCCCATTGGAGTATAAATTAATCCAACAAGATTATGAACATAAAACCAACTAGCATTAACTCTTGACATACCTTCAGGCAGCCAATTAATAGCAATACTTCCCACAAATACAACAAATGTTGTCCAAATTAATGTTCCCATGCTGTACCAAAGAGAAACATATAATTTTTCAAAACGTCTATTTGCTATTGTCATAAAAAAATTAATGACGATAAAAATCCACCCTAACACAAATAAATATTTAACGGGAATCCAAGAAACCCAATCGGGCAGTTCAGCATATTCCCAACCAAAATTTGTTCCCCAAGGAAATGAATTGACTCCTAATGTCAATGAAAGCCACCACAGAGCAGCTCCCCAAAAAGCAAGCTTAGAACTCCATATAGAAATGCCACAAAGACGGGGGATAAAATAATACATCAACCCTATATCCACGGATAGCAACCACAACAATGTGACAGTTCCTACGTGTACAGGTCTTACACGACCAAAATGAATATACTCACCAGCAAAATAATCAGGAAAAATAAAACCATTGAAAGCAATAAAAACACCAATGAGCATTCCAATAATCATAAATATGATGGAGGGATATAAGAACAATTTAGCTGGTCTATCGTCATATGTAACCATGTCACACTCTTTGCAATTTGAATTAAAGGTTTAATATCGTAAAAATTTATTCTTGAAAACGCTTTTTTGTCTAAATTTCTATATCAATTTTGTTCAGATGGATTTGCGGAAATTAATTGAAATTAAGGGAAGTTTATCCAAAATGAATTTTTGTTTATTTAACAAGCTTACTGCTTCTTTCCGTGTATCGGCTATTAATTTAAACTTCAAATTTTAAAATGCTTCAAAAGCTGCTCTAGACTATTTGTAATATTTTCATAAACAACAGCCAACGTTACTCTTCCTTGTACAATGTGCATTTCTTTTTCCAGCCAAACAATTTTTATCTTTGGAAAGAATTTTTTCAGGCCGACCAATTGAAAAAAACTCTGCAGAACTTCCAATGCATTAGGGTATAAAAAAACTAACTGAGAAGCTCCAAGCATTTGCCTAGCCCCCAATTAATAAATAAGCTCCGACTTCCTTCCATTAAAATTAAAAAACGGCGTGAAATTAAAAGTCTCTTATCATTGAAGTCGATATTTAATAAATTGCAATCTTTAGGTATAATTTACTAACCTATTAAGAGTCATGCTCCTCCTCATGAAATATCTGATATTTGATCGATTCAGAGTCATCAAATTGTCCTTTTCTCGAGTAGTAAATGTAAACAGCTAATCCTGTTAAAGAAGCTGCAATTGAGCTCATAATTGTCCAAAAAAGCATTTTTTTACCCTATCCAACGAAATGAATAATTCATGACGCTCAATCGTCACAGCGTGCCTTAGGCATTTTTTAGCACCAAAGCCATAACGAATTCAAAGGTCTTTCTCTTTTAACTCGCTATAACCCATCTAAGCTAAATTTTCTTCATTTATTAAAGCTGAATCTATAATGATTGACAGCTAAACGCAAACTCTCTTCTCTTGCATCTAAATTGAGTTTATTAACAGGGATTTGTTTTAAACAATTATCAAGACCAACATTAATAAAGCCATTACCTGTTAGACAAAGAGTTCCCTCAAAAACAGGCAAAATATAGCATTGTAGACATCGATTTGCTTGTTCACAGACCACTTAAACGGTATAATTATTCTTTAATAAATTTTCATGCATGATAAGAATAGCAATCTAACAAACTTCTTGGTTTTTAAAAAGTTTATTTCATAGATAATTTTTAAAATTAAAAAGATCAATGTGGGAAAGATCAATGGGGGAACGAATAAGTAGGGATAAAGTTCGCAAGGATGCATTTTTCATTTAATTCTTATGGATTTCCAAAAAAATTAGATTTAAGTGAATCAACCTATAAAAAAATTTAAGTAAGGGGTGAAATTACCAGAGAAACTCTTTTTTCTAAAAACTTTTTCAAAGAGTAGATTTAAAGAAAAACTCGCTTTATGATCATGAGAAGAATTGAGTAAAATTTATAAAGATGCCTTTTTTTAATATTAATCGTATTTCTTGGATTTAATTAAATATAAATGAAGAGAACAATAAATTTATTTTGAGGGCTTATGAATCAATTTCGTCAAATTGTCAATTTACTCAATGAAATTGGAATGCTTGCACAAATTCCTCGATCTGGTTTCGCTTTTTTAGGGACGGGGAAACAATCTATTGCTGAACATAGCTATCGAGTCTCTTTAGTTGCTCATGCCCTTGCCCATCTTATGGGCGACCCCATCGATAGATATAAATTAGTCATGATGTGTTTATTACATGATTTACCAGAATCACGCATTGGCGATCTTAACTACGTTCAAAAAAAATATGTCACCCCCAATATTTCTAAGGCTCTTCACGATTTATCCAATGAATCTGTTTTAGGACCAGAAATAGTCAATTGGATTGAAGAGTATGAAAAAGGGGAATCCTTAGAAGCTCAAATCGCTCATGATGCCGATCAAATTGAGTTTCTTTTAGTTTTAAAAAGAGAACTAGAACTAGGTAATCAAAAAGCTTTAGAATGGTTTCAAAGAGTCAGGCAACGTATCAAAACAAAGATTGGTATAAAATTGGTTGAAACTATTTTAGAAACCTCTACCGATCAGTGGTGGATAAAAAACCCGGATGATCCACATTGGATAGATGGAGGGAAAAAACCACACATGCACTCTTAAGTATTGTTTTGAAGTTAAACTGATAAACTTCAGTGTTCATTCATTTGATTAACGGATTAATTATTTGTTTATCCATTAGTTTCGCCAAATAACTCTTTTTGGAACCGCTGTTCTAAAGAAGGGGTAATATTTAACATTTCTTTAAAAATTCGGTATTTTTCCAGGACTTGTTGGGATCGGGTGGAATAAGTCTGTTTAATTGCTCGAATGAGTAAGTTTTTGGGAGTATGCTCTACATCGATAAACTCTATAATTTGCGTTTGATAACCTAAAGCCTCTAGCAATTGCACACGAGCAGCATCTGTAGCTAATGCGGCAAAACGCTCTTTTAAAATTCCATGTTTTAGAAGAGGGTCAAGAGCCTCATTTTGCACTTGTTGAAACAGCTCATGCTGGCAACATGGAACGCTCAAAATGACTTTAGCACCCCATCGCACTGCTTTTTCTAGAGCGGCATCAGTGGCAGTATCGCAAGCATGTAATGAAATGACAAAATCCACTGGTTGGTGAATATTGAAATGATTGACATCTCCGACATTAAATTTTAAATGCTCGGCATATCCCAATTTTTGAGTAAGTTGATTACAAAATTCAATCACATCTTTTTTAAGATCAACCCCATGCATTTGAACGAAGTATCCCTTGCATACTTTTAAAAAGTAAAAAAGAGAAAATGTTAAATAGGCTTTTCCACAACCAAAATCTACAATATGGATAGGTAAAGAGGGATTAAAATGACAAATTATATCATTGACCATTTCTAAAAAGCGGTTAATTTGCCGAAATTTATCTTGCTTTTGTGGATAAATTTTTCCTTGCTGATTCATAATTCCTAACTCAATAAGAAAAGAAATAGGAACCCCTTCTTCTAAAAGATAGTTTTTGGAGCGATTATGAGATAAGGAAAGAGACGATTTAGTCGGTGGTTTTTTAAGGATCGTTAGATGCTTTTTTTTACTAACCAAGATATGGTAATCTGCAGATGCTGTGTACAAAAAAGTTTGTTTAAAATGAGGAATCATTTCTCTTAAATATTTAAGAGCTTCTTGTGTAAAATAATTTTGATGCACCGCTTTATCTTCTAATTGTGTAGTTAATTGATAAGCAATTTGCCCTTTAATTAGTAAAGGGCGCAACATCATTTTTTGTTTTTCTTTTACGAAAGGGGAACTCAAAGTTCCCATGACTAATTCTTGCCGGTCTAAAATTTCTTTTAAAAGAGAATCTAAGTCAATAGACATGCAAGTCCCTAATTAAAAAAAGAAGTTGGTACATGTTCCCACTCATCAGCAAATTGATGAACCCCTTCTACAGTTGGGGAGTAGTCTTCAATCATTTTTTCAAATAAATCATCTTTAAGGGTAACACCATAAATTCCGATTTCTGCACATTTGATAACTTGATCAACAGAATTTAAAGAGGCTCCCATAATTTTAGTTTGCAGTTGATACTGCTGAAACGTCTTTGTCAGCGACTCTAACATCGACCAAGGATTTTCTCCTAATTTTTCTATCCGACTAATATAAGGAGCTACATAATTAGCTCCGGCAAGAGCAGCCATCAATGCTTGACGAGGATGGAAAATTACTGTTGCCATTGTAGGAATTCCTTGCCTAGCTAAAAGATGTAAAGCTTCTAATCCATTTTTAGTCAAAGGAACTTTAACAATAATTCGATTAGAAAAAGAATAAAGCATCTGCCCTTGCTGCAACATGTCATTTGTCTCTTGAGAAATTACTTGGACTGTGACAGGCCCTTCTTGATAGTGAAGCAAGTCTTCTAAAATGCTTTCCATATCTTTTTTAGCTTGAGCAATTAAACTGGGATTGGTGGTAATACCAGATAAAACACCTACACGAACAGCTTTTTGAATAGTTTTAACATTAGTTGTATCAAGCCAAATTTCCATTGGATTCCTCATTTATCCATTAAGGATAAAAAACTATAGATTTGTTATTGGGAAAATTACATTTATACATCATCGCTCAAGCTACATTTTTTTGGCGAAAAAATATACACATATCTCAGAATTTGATAGTTATACTTGGAAAACTACGATTTATGTGAATCACTAGCATGCCATAAAGAATTTAATGTAACATAAAGGTGTAATTAGGCAAAGAAAGGGAAACATGCTCTCTTTCTGTTTACTCCGATTTATTTTTCTCGTTGTTTAATGAATATTCAATAAATTGTTCTAAGATAATTTGAAATTTTTTGACATAATCTGCTGTGTCTACCCTTTTTTCATATTGATTAAGGGCGTGTACAGACCATTCTCGATAAAGAACAGGGTTTTCAATCAGGCGGCATGCTAATTCGATGTAATCGTCTACTCGGCCCGTTTTAACGACATAATCAATACCAAAGTAAGTTGCTGCATAACGAGCCTGTTGAGGTCCATTTTCTTCGTACATAGAAACAACTGGGCATCCAGCTGCCATCGCATCTAATAGGGCTAACCCACTGCCGAAAGGAAATTCGTTGAGATAAAGTTCCATTGAGCGAGCATATTGACTTGGATTGGAATGTGTGCCAAGAAAAAACAACTTATCTTTGACACCATATTGATCTAAAATTTCTTTCCATTTTTCTTGTTTTGCAACCATTCCAATTGGTGCATAGATAGCTTTCGGACATTTTTTTAATATTTTAGCAATCGCATGCAACATTTCCTCAGACACTCGAGTATCCAAGTGATGAGAAATGGTTGTTAATACAAAACTATCCTTAGGTAAACCAAGCTCTTCTTTAGAAAAAGGTTTTTCATTCCATCCTTGGCGAACATTAATAGAAAAAGGAAGAACACAACTTTCCATTCCTTGTAAGCGAAATTTTTCACGATTTTGCACATAAGCTTCTTCCGTACTCAAAATAACTAAATCAAAGCAGGGGAATAAAGGAAGAGTTCCATGATCAAATAAAACGCGAATGGGAACAGAAGTTGAACTACTAATTAAACTATTTAATTCATCAGGTCCATGAAAAATAACGACATCAATGGACTGCTGTTCTAAAAAATCCAGAGCCCCTTTCACGGTTAATTCATACGTGGGCGAATCGGGATCAATAGCAACTTTTACACCCAATTGTTTGAAATGATTCAAAGTTAAATTGCCTCTAATAACAGAAGAGCCAGAATGGTAAGAGTTGATTGGATAACTTAGTAAGTGCTCGGCTAGTCTTTCTGTACTAAAGACTGAAAGATTAAACCATTTTTGATCTGTAAATGTACAGATTGTTGTTAAAAGCTTTGAAGGGGCATGCCCACCATCTACTATTTGAGGAACGATATGAGCGAGTTTAATTTTTTGATTGGGCTGAAATTTTTTAACTTTCCTTTGAGTCATTCTTTCTTGAATATCTTCTTGCAAGTAGTTTTTTGTTAAAGGACCTAAATCAGCCTCTAATGGGATAGCTCCTTTATGAGGATCATACCATTGTCGTAATCCTTGCTCAATACCCAAGGCAACAGCACGACTTGTTCCATATCGATGAGATTCCATATCAAAAACAAATTTTTTACCTAAAGCATATAACCCATTGCCTTGCTCCGTATCTTGCTTAAGTAATTCTTTTGATTGAATTAAACATGCTTTAAGGGCTACTTCAAGAGCTGGAAAAAACTTTTGTATTTGTGGATTAGGCACCATCTCAATCAAATCGAAAGAATCGTTTTGCTCCCAAAGCACATGTTGGCTTAAAAATTGTTGATGAGGATACATATCTAAAACATAGAGGCAAACATGCTCTCTCATAAATATTTCATGAATGTCTTCAAATTGCAAAATTTGAAATAAATGAGAAACTGTTGGAAAAATGATCAAACATTTTTTAGAACAATACGTTTGTAGAAAAGAATAATAATCAAATCCTTCAATAGGTTCTAAAAATATTAAGGGACAGCCTGAAATATTTTTTTGCTTGGGATTAATTTTCAAAGAATAAGAAAAACAATGCCAAGGCTGTTTATATATAGTCAAATTTTCACCCAGTGATTGGATAAAAGTTGATTTAGCTTGCTTTAATCTTTCCCATCCTTTTAAAACCACCAATTTTTTACTGAATAAATTTTGAATTTGCAATGGAAAGCTTTTAAGTAGTTCTTCTAGCGGAAATTCCTGAGATAAAATTCCTTTATGAATCCATTGAAAAAATGTCTTCAATTGGGGAGGACAATGCTCATCAAGACTCGCAGGATTAGAAAAAAAAGTAAATAAATCATATTCAAGACGAATGCATTCTAAAAAACGATCTCCTAAAAACTTCAAAGAGGGATATTCTTGACATAAAGACTCTAAAACTAAAAAAGTAGCTTTAAATTCCAACGCGCCTTTAAACACTGCCGCGTCAACAAAATTAACAAAATAAAAAAAGACTCGATCTTTCGAAAATAAATCATCATAAGCAATCATCGGAGAAGGTAAAACTAATCGTAAAGCTTCTGTTTTTGATTCTTGCTCATACAAATCTATAAATTGATCTAATAAATCTTTAATCATCCTAATCCTAAAATCGAGTTATTATGGCCTATTTTTACTCATAGCATTTATTTGAATAAGCAGCACTCAATTTGACAACGATTTCATTGTTTAAGGCAAGGCCACTACTTTTCATTCTGTGATTAAAGCTTAGTTAAGGAAAATTGAATCGGATAAGGAAAATAAAAAAATGAAAATTTAAGATTAAAATTTTGATAGAAAAGTGAGCTTAAAAAAAGCCCATCAAATACTTTGATGGGCTTAAAAAGTTAGATTTCAAAAATTTGAGGCTTATTCATCGCTACCTTTTGGTTTTAGCCGATTTACATTAAAAGTTTCTCCCTCGTTAGCCTTAAATTGTGACTTGTCATTAGTTTCAACTTTTTTTAATCTACCCATTTGCTGGGCAATTTCATTACTTTCTGGAGCAGCGGCTTGCCTTGAAGGAGTTTTTCTTAATTTAGCTCCTCTAATTCTTTCTAGATCAATCCCCTGTGGTTGTTGAGGTGCGGGTGCTTTTTTGGCTGCAGCTTTTTTATTTGGATCAAATGGATCAGGCTTATATTGAGGTTCTACCCCATCGTCGCCCATATATTTTTTCTTTTTATACTTACCATTTAATCGATGATTAAGTAACGCGACAAAACCACTTACGCCTCTAACTCTTATAAATGAGTTCCATTGATCCGAATGTTTTCCGAATGCTTCGGCCATTTTTCCACTAGAAATTGTAGCCCAATTAGCAAAAATATCATCTAACAAGGCTTCATCTACCTGATATTGAAAATATAATACAGCGTCATCTTTTGGAGGCACTTTACCTCCAAAATATTGACCTAAAACAAACTTAATCTCATGATTAGTCAATTTTTTTGCGTGTTGAATAAAATTTGGATCATAAGCTGGAACATCAAAATTTTTAAGATCCAAAGTAAGAACAGCTTTAGCTTCTCCTTTAAGTGCTTTAGATTTTTCTTCTATTTCCAAATCTAACTTCTTAGCGTACTCAGGCATCGTTTCCCTTAATTCACGAGCTATGCTTCCAAGAGCTTTAATTTCACCTTCAATTTCCTTAGCATTCGATGGAGGCGAAAATTCAAAAAGAGAAGTGGGATCCGCCCTTTCTTTTAAAAGTCTGTCTAGTCTACGTTCTTGACCTATGTTATGCGATTCTTGAGGTGATAACTTTGGCACAGCTACTTTTGGTTGAGCTAAACCGCTACCAGGAGGTGGAGGAGGAACACCCATTCCCGGAGGGGGTGGAGGGGGTGGAAGGTTACCAGGAGGAAGGGGAGCGAGAGGTATATCTGTATTTAGGACAGGAGGCGCCGTTGGAATATCTGTGTTAAGTAAAGGTGTGGGATCTTCTGAAGAAGAAGGAACTTCAGCTTTAACATCTGAAGTCAAATGACTAGCTTTAACATCTGCATAAGGAGAAGCTAAATGCGAAGTTTTTTGATCTGAAGAATTTGTATCCGCAAATTGTTGCATTTCCTTTGCCACGTTTTTAATAATATTTTTCAACGCTTTTAAATCTTGAGATTCTGTTATTAATTTTGTGTATTCTTTATTATTAAAAATTGAGTTAACCAACCCTTTTAAACCTGTCGTTTGCTCTTCAATATGTTTCATCCGCTTATCGATAGAATTTTTCAAATTTTTAACTTCGCTAAACTGTAAAATTTGTTTATTATTACTTATAAAATGGGCAACTTCTAAATAAACAATTCTTTCTGTTTCAGTATTTGAAGTAGGTGTGTCTTCTTTTGATAGGTTAACAAATTGTCTTCCTTCATGCTCTACCATCCCTAAAGTTTGCCCTTTAACAATAGATTGGCTAATCACATCGATTTGTTGATTAATAAAAGACCTATCAGGAATAGAATTATTCATAAACCTCTCCTTAATTAAATTTAATTTACAAATTAATTATAACAATTAAATATTAAGATTAATTTAATTAGTTAAATATTTTTTATAATTTTAATTAATAAATCTGTTATTAATTTTATTAAGCAAAATTCATGCCAATTCGATAAGTTTTTAAGAAATCAGATAGGTTTAAAGATTTCTACTTGACTATGGGAAGAAAAAAAAGCATGGAAAGAATGATTACAAGGAAGGAAGTTTGAATAAAGACTGTTGGAAGGAGTAAATTCTAAAATTTTTATTAACGAATATTTAAAGGGAGAATGATAAACAAATCCTTTTTTTAAAAGAGATTGTTTTAAAGTATAAACCACATAACGCTCTAGCAAAAAAAATTCCAGGCTATCGGTTTCAGCAAATATATCGGGGGATCTTAATGAATTTTGCCAAGAGAGTAAAGGATGCTTCTCTTGGTGAACCATCAAAGTAGACTTCTCAGAGTTTCGAAGAATTTCCATTTTAGTATAGTGATAGGGCAACGTCAAAAACTGCTTGGCTAATTCTACAACAAGCTTTTGATCAGCTAATAAAGAATAAAACCAGATACCAGGAACTCTATTTTGATCGTAAACATAGGTTTGAATATTTAAAGCTAAAAAGTTTTCGAACCGAGGTGAGAAAAAGAAAGATTTCAATTTCGCTTCTTCCACTTTAAAAGCTTGAATTCCCATGTAAGCCTTTCCTTGAAAAGTATCTACGAATAACTCTTCAGGCAGCGTCTTTTGTATCTCTTTTGGATCACATTCCCAGTTCACAAAAAGGATATCACTCCATTTTTGATTCATCAAAGAAACTTGATTATTGGGATAGTTTTGGACTCGTAAACGATCATTAAGGGTAGGTTTGGTCATAAAGCGGCAAATGAAAGGTTTGAAAAATTTAGGTAGGACTGTTTAAACAAAACATTTAATTACCCCCTTCTTCAGCAAGCTAAAAAATAGTTTTTGCAATTTTGAGTCTATTTTCCTAAGCTTTGCTAGATCACTTATGCACGAATGTTTCTTAATTAAGCACAACAATCAACTTTTTGAGTTTGAGCTATGTCTTCACTTTCAGTTGAATCACCTAAGGGGAAATCCAAAATTAAATTTTTAATGACTTCCACGTCAGAAGCTTTGCTAATCAGTTCTCGAAATAGCTTTGTTCCAGAAGATTTTTTTAAATACCAACAACCGACTCGGCGCATATCTATACATACCCGTTGATCGGAATGATAATGCAAGGTTTCTAAGAAATGTTGGTAAAGAGCTTGCCGACAATCTTCCAACGAATGACAAATAGCAGTTTTTCCTTCTAAATAACGTAGAATGTCTTGAACAATCCAAGGCTGTCCCAATGTTCCCCTTGCCACTAAAACGGCATCACATCCTGTTTCACAAAACATTTTTGCTGCCGATGGACCATCTAAAACATCACCATTTCCAATAATCTTAATCGACTTAGCGGCTAATTTTCCTCTCTTGATATATTCCCAATTAGCTGGTCCACGATAGCCTTGCTGGCGCGTCCGCCCATGAATACAAATTGCTTGGGCTCCCGCTTGTTCCACTATTTGAACAATATTTTCAACTTGAATCTGTTGCTCGTCCCATCCAGCTCTGATTTTTACAGTCACGGGAATTTTGACCGCCGACACCATATTACACACGATTTCGCCAATTAATTCAGGCGTTTTTAATAATCCCGACCCACTTCCATCTTTTGTAATTTTATCAACTGGACAACCGCAATTCAAATCAACAATGTCAAATCCTAATTCTTCGATAATTTTAGCTGCTTGTCCTGCAATTGAGGGCTTACTTCCACATAATTGCCCTCCAATCGGATGCATATTTGCTGCATAGTCTAAAATATGATATGTATGCGGATCGTGGCGAATCAAAGCATCCATCTTTACCATTTCGCAATACATCAATCCTGGTTTATATTGAGCAGACATTTTACGAAATGGAAAATCAGAACACCCAGCTAAAGGTGCATAAAAAATTCGATTAGGAAGCTTTTTAGAGCCAATTTGAATAGGAGCTAAATATTGTTTCATTAACGCATAAAACCAAGTAAAAAGTTAACTAGCAAATTTTGTATAAAACTCAAACAAATAAAAGCCACAATAGGACTAAAATCTATCATTCCGAAAGGAGGAATAAATTTTCGGAAAAAATTTAAATATGGCTCTGTATAGTAAGTAATAAATTGCATAACTCGGTATTCATATAGTTGAGGAAACCATGAGGCAATAATGCGAGCAAATAGCATAAGAGTATAAATTTGAAAAAAACCGTGAATACATTGAATCAAAATAAACATAACTATCATTAATTTTAGATTGAGATATATAAGTAACTATAAATAAAATACTTGCTTGAAATAATACAAATTTTATATTACGATTTGCAATTAAAATTATGAATTTTCAAATAAGCTTATACCAGAAAAACAATTCAAGAAAGACCGAAATTTTACAAATATGCAAAGAAATATCTTAATGAATACACTCAGTGTTAAAAAGCATTAAAAATAGGCGACATGTTAAAGCTTCTTTCCTCTTTAAAATCTATTGGACTTGAACTAAATTCTAATTCTATCAAAGGTGCAGAAGTTATAGAAAGGTTTGGTCGCCCAATTTTAAAAGACCTTTTTACAACTCCTTTGAATTCTTTAAGCAATGTAAAACAGCTTTACATACAACACCCTATTCTAACGACAGGATTAGATGGGATGCAAGTTCTTTTACGTCCTTTAACAATTCCGTTAACGAAAGCAAAAGATATTGAAGCAACGCTTCATTTTCAAGCAGAACCTCTACTTCCTTATCCTATTGATCAATCCCTACTTTCAAGCCAGGTTATCAAACAAGAAAACGATGAAACCAAATTGCTTTTGTTTGCAACAAAAAAAGATCTTTTACAAACACATTTAGAACAATGGCTATCACTTGGCATCGAATCTGAAAAAGTAAGTTGTACTCAAGCTGCACTTGGACAATTTAGTAAACAATACTTACCACACGATCAAACATTTTTGATCATCCATTTTGAAGAAAAAACTGTCACCGCTGTTTTAATCAGCGAAAGTTTAATACTTTCTTCATTTACCCAAAAGGAAGAATTAAAAATTTTACAGAATGAAGATGATTTAGCTCAATCGCTTGCGCAATTAAAAAAACTTGTCACTAAAATCACTCTTTCTTTTGCAAAAGAGAATCAAAAAATTATCTCGGGGGTTATTTTTACGGGTGAAATTGCAAAATGGCCTTCTATTTATGAACAACTCTCTCAATCTATTCAGATTCCCCTTTTACCACTTGTCTCAACAGAAGATTCTTTTTCAACTCAAGAAAAATTATGTTATGCGGTTCCCATTGGCTTAGCGTTCGGGAGTCTTCCAAACGCCACCCCTTCAATTGACTTTCGACAAGGAAAAATGTCTTATCCTCATCCCTGGAGAAGGCTTATACTTCCTATCGCGCTTTATTTTGGCTTAATGTTTTGCCTAAGCCTCCTTTTTTATTTTTTTGGCCAATCCTATTTAAGCCAGCAAGAAAGCCTTCTTAAACAAGAATATGTAAATACACTAGCAGGGATGAATAAATCTTACGAACAATTCGAAAATGCTTATTTAACAAAAAATCTATCGGCTCGTGAAAAATCCCAGGGAGAAATTGTCGAAATTACGCAGTTAAATCGTCAAGATCTTTTAGATCGCTTGACTTTTTTACAAAAAGATTTACAAGCAACACCAGATTCATTTCCTTTATTTGCTAACATACCCAAAGTTAGCGATGTTTTAGCGTGGCTAAGCCTTCATCCAGCTGTCTCTTTCCTTACGCAGGAGGGAAAACGAGAGCACCACTTACAAATTGAAAGTTTTAACTACATCTTAGTTAAACGACCCATGCAAGGAAAAAAACAAGACAAATATCAAGTGAAAATAGAATTAGAGTTTAGTAGCGGAACTCCCAAGTGGGCTCGCGAGTTTCATGACGCATTAATAGCTTCAAACGATTGGGTGGATCCCAAAGGAGAAGTAAAATGGAGTTCAAATCGGGGTCGTTATAAAACCTCATTTTTTTTAAAAGATAAAACCAATTATCCTAGTCAATAATTATGCTTAATACCATTCCTCTCAATCGTGCGATAAGTTATCTCATTGCCATCGGTGTTCTTCCTTTTTTATTTGTTGTTTTCACTTTTTTTTCTCAAAAATCGGATTTAGAAGAATTACGAAATGTATTAGAAACTTTACAGTGTCAAGCTTTTGTTAAAGAAAAGAAACAAGCCTTGAATCTTGCTGTAAGGCAACATTTTCGTGATGCTGATCATTTTTATATTGATAAACACTTAGAAAGTTTAGTGTTTTTAGAAACAGAAATCGAATCCTTACAAAAAATTGTTGCCGATAAAAATTTTTCAGGTGATGAAAGAATAAAAAAAAGATTAGAATTATTAACTAGCTCCTCAAATAGTTTCATTTTTTCTGAGGGCGTTGTTCAAACATTTCCTCTCTTTCAAGAAACGATCGAAACACTTGTTCACCCCGTTGAAGTCAATACGCATGATTTGCAAAAAATCTTAGCTCTCATTGAAGGAATTCAAGTAGGACCTTATTTGCCAGGGCCTAATCGCCCGCAATTACTTATTACAGAGTTTAAGTTAGATAAAAAGAAAGTCTATGAAAAAAATGAAGTTTTTGTTCTTAATCTTAAACTTCTGAAAAGAGAGTTTTTATGATCAAAACAAAAGCATTTAAACAAATGACCCTATGGGTTTTTCTAGCATTTTTAGCCTTAACTTTTTCTAGTGCTAAACGAAACACCTATCGCAAACGCCCTCTACCTTTAACTAGTATTCATATCATTGATAGAAATGGATTTGCGGAAACAATTAGCAATAAAGATCGGCTAAATCAATATCAACAAACAGATTTTTTATCCTCCCAACCTTATCAGAAAGTGCTTCGAATTTATGCAAGGGATTCGAAAGGAAATGTACGATCTGTTGTTACGACCTATCATGCTAATGGAAACCCCAAGCAATTTTTACAAATTTTAAATGGAAGAGCTAATGGGTGTTACTATGAATGGCACGAAAACGGATCTATAAGTCTTTCTACAAAAGTCATTGGAGGAGTTGCAGATGTCACACCTTCAGCAGAAAGGTCATGGATTTTCGATGGTTCAAGCTATGCATGGGATGAAGATGAAAATCTTATAGGTGAGATTTTTTACAATCAAGGGTCTTTAGAAGGAATTTCAACTCACTACCATAGTTGTGGGCAGGTATGGAAGCAAATACCTTATAAAAAAAATCAAATCGAAGGTGTTTGTGAAATTTATAAAACAAATGGCGAAATCCTCCAACAAATCAATTACGTTCAGGGACAAAAACATGGACCATCATTTCGCTACTGGGACAACAAAAATTTAGCCAGCCAAGAAGAATATTGCAAAGGTAAGCTAGAAAATGGCCAATATTTTGATCAGCAAGGAAACTCTGTAGCAGAAGTCAAGCAAGGAACAGGTTTTAGAGCTGTATTTGGGAAAGATTATATTAAAGAAATTCAAGAATATCGAGAGGGAATTCTTGAAGGAGAGGTAAAAGTTTTTACGGCTTGTGGTAATCTTAAACGTGTTTATCACGTTAAAAATCAAATTAAACATGGAGAAGAAGTGGATTATTATGACAGTATCAATCCACAAATTATCCAACCCAAACTAGCGTTTTATTGGTATGAAGGAAAAATTCAAGGGCATGTGAGAACTTGGTATTCAAATGGCGTCCAAGAAAGCCAAAAAGAAATGGCTAACAATGCTAAACATGGAGTTTCTACAGCTTGGTATCAAGACGGCAATTTAATGATGATTGAAGAGTATGACAATGATAAATTAATCAAAGGGGATTATTTTAGAAAAGGAGAAAGAGCACCAGCTAGCCAAGTTATTATAGGTAAGGGAACTGCTACAATCTTTGATGCAGAAGGCCACTTCGTTCAAAAAATTAATTATGTGAATGGAAAACCCGATTTTTAAACTTGATTTAACTTATTTGGATGGTCATTTGAATATTCCTACTTTAAGTTATGGTTATCTTGTTAATACAACGCCCCTTTCTGACTATCGCTCTCAAGAATTTAGCGATCCTCTTAGAGATGAAGATAACTCTTTAGTCAATCCTTTGACTAATCTAGAAGAAACTGGTGCACCAATAATTCAAGTTCCCGATCTTTCATCGTCATCTGAAGAACTCCAACTAAGCTTTCAAGATGGAACTTCTCTGAACATTTCTCATTCTCAGTTAGCCATGTTAAGAGAAAAATCTCTTTATTTTAAGACTCTTTGGTCAGGAAATTTTCAAGAAACCCTTCAACATCCTCTCGCTTTGACACAAAAGGAGTTTACGCATCTGCTTAATTGTGTCATGGATGCTAATTTTAAAGTTCCCTTAGAAGAAATCACTTCTTTCATTCAACTAGCTGATTATTATGAGCTAACAGAAGTGGTAAAAAGCTTAGAAGAGCAGCTAATTGATGGATACAAATCACATAGATTTGAACTCTTTAGTTCCACTAAAGAGAGTTTAGTCGGATTAAAAGAGCTTTTAAATTTTGCGCGTCAATGTCAATTAAACAATTTGAAAAACTATTTAGAATTTACCATTGTGAGCGCCTTATTAAACCAGACTTCTCAGTTAGCGGAGTTTGAAAAAATTATAAATCACTTCTCAAATGAGATAGAAGCACTCAATTTTTCAGACAATATTTATTTGACTGATGCCTATCTTTTAGCGTTAAAAGATTGTAAAAATTTAAAAATACTCAATCTCAAAACTTGCAAAAATCTTACTGATGCTGGATTAGCGCACTTGACACCCTTAACAACCCTGCGACGTTTGGATCTGAGCTTTTGCAGTAATCTTACTGATGCAGGATTAGCCCATTTGACACCCTTAATGGCTTTGCAATATTTAGATCTAAGTTGGTGTGAAAATCTCACTGATGCAGGATTAGCCCATTTGACACCCTTAATGACTTTGCAATATTTAGATCTAAGTTGGTGTGAAAATCTTACTGATGCAGGATTAGCCTATTTGACACCTTTAATGGCTTTACACTATCTCGATCTAAGCATTTGCGGTAAACTCACGGATGCTGGATTGGCACATTTAACACCCTTAGTCGATTTACAGCATTTGAATTTGCGCTATTGTCAAAAGCTCACGGATGCTGGATTAGCGCATTTAAGATCCTTAGTAACTTTACAACATCTTGATCTAAGCTATTGCCAAAACCTTACCGATGCTGGATTGGCGCA
>NZ_BASL01000333.1:0-126 GCF_000648255.1 Candidatus Protochlamydia sp. R18
AAATGCTTCTAACAAGCGTAAATGATTAGAAACTTCAGATTTTTGATAAAGATGAGACACTCCAAGCGCCAAAACAGATGCAGGCATATTTATAGGATTAATAAAACTTAAAGTAAGACCCGTTGC
>NZ_BASL01000332.1:0-134 GCF_000648255.1 Candidatus Protochlamydia sp. R18
TCCCTATGGAAAGCCCAGTTTTGTCGCCAATGGAAAAAGTTGACATTCTCGACCCGCCCAACCTTAAATTCAAACTGGAAGAAAATTTATAAAAAAAAGCACCAAATTCTAAAAGAAGTCAAACGTAACAAACC
>NZ_BASL01000330.1:0-75 GCF_000648255.1 Candidatus Protochlamydia sp. R18
CATCAGTCTAAAAACCCGCTTATGATTAATGACTTTAAGTTTTTTCTCTTTGAGAAGGCTATTGACAATCGCATG
>NZ_BASL01000329.1:0-209 GCF_000648255.1 Candidatus Protochlamydia sp. R18
TTATTTCGACCGATCAATCGGCATGGTCAAATCATGGATAAAGCTCTAACTTCCAAATCTGTCGCATTGATTACTAAGCGGAACAAACATTTAGAAAATCAGAAACATTCATTCTCAGGGCATAGCTTATGGGCTGGATTTGCTACAACCGCTGCCATTTTTGGTGTTCCTGAGCATCTGATCATGAAGCAAACAGGCCATAAAAGCTC
>NZ_BASL01000328.1:0-110 GCF_000648255.1 Candidatus Protochlamydia sp. R18
CACCAACTCAAATTTAAATGCTGCAAAGCCACTAAAGGTGCCAAATGCGCTAATCCAGCGTCGGTAAGCTTATCGCACCAACTCAAATTTAAATGCTGCAAAGCCACTAA
>NZ_BASL01000327.1:0-177 GCF_000648255.1 Candidatus Protochlamydia sp. R18
TCTTGTTTAGCGACTAAAACTTCTGCATGAATCTGCTTTTTCTGAGCTCGAAGTTGTACCTCCTGTGCTTCAAGCTGCTTTAATTCTCGCAGATGACCGACATAGCTTTGAACATGGCCTTCTTACTTGTACTTTAAGATCTGCAGCTTCTTGTGCGTTTATAGGTACCCAAGTTTG
>NZ_BASL01000326.1:0-102 GCF_000648255.1 Candidatus Protochlamydia sp. R18
ATGGCTTCAATCCTTGTTATTTGTTCCACAAAAACAATTTAAGGATCTGAGGCCTTTTTATTTACATCTAAATTTTATTTTAACTTAGTTATTTGCAACTTA
>NZ_BASL01000325.1:0-103 GCF_000648255.1 Candidatus Protochlamydia sp. R18
CATTTGACACCTTTAACGGCTTTACAGCATCTCAATCTAAGCTGGTGCAGCAATCTCACGGATGATGGATTAGCCCATTTGACACCTTTAACGGCTTTACAGC
>NZ_BASL01000324.1:0-74 GCF_000648255.1 Candidatus Protochlamydia sp. R18
TTAACAAAGCTAGCTGAGAATGAGAAATAATCAGAGAAGTTCCCTCTTGAAAGTTTAATTGAATTTCTTCAGAT
>NZ_BASL01000323.1:0-119 GCF_000648255.1 Candidatus Protochlamydia sp. R18
TCTACAGCAATACACGGTGGTGCTCAGACAGCTTCTCTATTCAATGCTTAAATGGTGATTGTGTTCATGTCGCCTTCTCGTTGGATACGTGTGACAGAGAAGTCATGCGCTATATTGCC
>NZ_BASL01000322.1:0-90 GCF_000648255.1 Candidatus Protochlamydia sp. R18
CAGCCATTAACAATAAGCGATGCTGCTCTGCTAAATTTATAGATGGCTTTTTAGGTTGGTGAGTATAAGCAACAATCCCAGCTAATAGAT
>NZ_BASL01000321.1:0-69 GCF_000648255.1 Candidatus Protochlamydia sp. R18
CCTTGCCCCCTAAAAATCATCCAAGAAGAAATAGAGGTTCGTGTTAAAATAAATAAATTTTAGGAAACG
>NZ_BASL01000320.1:0-144 GCF_000648255.1 Candidatus Protochlamydia sp. R18
TTACTCCTATATCTTAGAGAAGCAAGCCAGATGGTCCGGTTTATTTGGGGAGCACTACAAGATCCTTAAATTGTTTTTGTGGAATAAATAACAAGGATTGAAGCCATGGAAGAACAAATTATAGCACTTTATTGCCTTTTAGAC
>NZ_BASL01000318.1:0-297 GCF_000648255.1 Candidatus Protochlamydia sp. R18
GTCACTAATCTATCTGCTATACCCATGTCTTGTAAATTTTTAACTTCTTTTTCCAAAGCGGAATTTTTACCTTCAAGTACAGAGCATTGCTGTAAAACATTAGCACTTCTATTTAGATTTTCTATTGTCTCACGCGCAAGAGGTCTAAAATCTTTTAAAAACTGTTCATAATCACCAATCATTTTTTTCATCTCTGCCTTATACTCCTGCCTCTCTGCTTTATGCTTTTGTATGTCTGCTTTATGCTTTTGCATTAGCTCTTCAATTGTTTGAACAGCTGTTGTTTTTAAAGCGGTA
>NZ_BASL01000317.1:0-66 GCF_000648255.1 Candidatus Protochlamydia sp. R18
TAAGCGTTTAGGACGCCTGTTTGGCCTTTGTAGCAAAAGATGATGCTGCCTCATCAGTCTAAAAAC
>NZ_BASL01000316.1:0-141 GCF_000648255.1 Candidatus Protochlamydia sp. R18
CTTGTAGAGAACGTGATAGGAATGTTAAAGCGGTTCAAAATTATCTCAGATCGTTATCGCAATAGGAGAAAAAGATTTGGATTACGCTTTAATCTTTTAGCAGGATTATATAATTATGAACTTAAAAATTAGGTTTCAGAA
>NZ_BASL01000315.1:0-69 GCF_000648255.1 Candidatus Protochlamydia sp. R18
TTTCTCTTCACCTCAAGAACTTAGACGAACGCGCACTCAGGAAACTATTGATAATCTTGAGGATGAAAA
>NZ_BASL01000314.1:0-69 GCF_000648255.1 Candidatus Protochlamydia sp. R18
AATTTATCGAGGAGAGGAATTTAGAGGGTATAATGTCAGTAAACGAGACTATTTTTATGGATTGAAAGT
>NZ_BASL01000313.1:0-64 GCF_000648255.1 Candidatus Protochlamydia sp. R18
CACAACCTTCAGGCTTTGTCTCTTCACCCCAGGAACTTAGAAGGACGCGCACTCAGGAAACTAT
>NZ_BASL01000312.1:0-84 GCF_000648255.1 Candidatus Protochlamydia sp. R18
AAACATTCTCACTTGCCCTGTCAGAACCTTAAATGATTGGCTTAATTGTTCTAAAATTAGCGAAGGGCCATTATTTCGACCGAT
>NZ_BASL01000311.1:0-146 GCF_000648255.1 Candidatus Protochlamydia sp. R18
TAACCTGAATTTTGGGTTTTTAGGCAGCCATTAACAATAAGCGATGCTGCTCTGCTAAATTTATAGATGGCTTTTTAGGTTGATGAATGTAAGCAACAATCCCAGCTAATAGATTAATTAAAAAATTTCCGGCATTTCTGTGGCGT
>NZ_BASL01000310.1:0-76 GCF_000648255.1 Candidatus Protochlamydia sp. R18
TTTAACGGGTTTGCAGCATCTCAATCTAAGCTGGTGCAGCAATCTCACGGATGTTGGATTAGCGCATTTGACACCT
>NZ_BASL01000309.1:0-69 GCF_000648255.1 Candidatus Protochlamydia sp. R18
GTTAGTTAAAGGATTTAATAAAAGTTTGTTTTCATCCTCAAATTTATTAATAGATTCCTGAGTGCGCGT
>NZ_BASL01000308.1:0-124 GCF_000648255.1 Candidatus Protochlamydia sp. R18
AGCAGCCGACCAATCAAAAGAAATTATATCAGATGAAAATACGATAGAAATGAACGTGCATGTTTCTCCTCCAAACAGCATGCCTCCTATTGTAGGCTATAATACACCTTCTCCTGAAGAAGAT
>NZ_BASL01000307.1:0-78 GCF_000648255.1 Candidatus Protochlamydia sp. R18
AGCTTTTAATCTTTGTGCCTCAGATACACTCATTCCGCCAAATTTGGCTTTCCATGAGTCATAAGTAGCGGGAGCTAT
>NZ_BASL01000306.1:0-119 GCF_000648255.1 Candidatus Protochlamydia sp. R18
TGCTAAATAGGTAAGGCTCTCAATTGCCTATTGTAATCACAAATAAAGTATTTTATTAATCCAATGTGATTAGTTAGTTTTTTAGAAAATGAAAGTGTTTTCCTTACAAGTCTTGCACA
>NZ_BASL01000305.1:0-232 GCF_000648255.1 Candidatus Protochlamydia sp. R18
GAGCCAGAAAAGTCGTACTCAGGAAAGTTCAGCTTAAGAATGCCTTCAGATCTTTATGTGAAAATCGCAGCGCAAGCGGCTCAAAATGGAATGAGTATTAACACTTACATAGTCAATAAGCTTTCTACAGCTTGATGCCTTTTAAATTCTTAAAACAAGGATTGAATTAATGAATAAAAAAGAAAGTTTTAAGTGACTATAATTATTTTCAAACTCTCCAATAAACTCATCT
>NZ_BASL01000304.1:0-149 GCF_000648255.1 Candidatus Protochlamydia sp. R18
AAAGCTTCTTGTTTAGCCACTAAAGCTTCTTGTTTAGCCACTAAAGCTTCTTGTTTAGCGACTAAGGCATTTCGTTGGGCCACTAAAGCTTCTTGTTTAGCGACTAAAACTTCTGCATGAATCTGCTTTTTCTGAGCTCGAAGTTGTAC
>NZ_BASL01000303.1:0-78 GCF_000648255.1 Candidatus Protochlamydia sp. R18
AAAGCTTCTTGTTTAGCCACTAAAGCTTCTTGTTTAGCCACTAAAGCTTCTTGTTTAGCCACTAAAGCTTCTTGTTTA
>NZ_BASL01000302.1:0-103 GCF_000648255.1 Candidatus Protochlamydia sp. R18
AAGAATTTCCAAACTTAATGGGTACTAGCCGCTTTGTTTATTTGAAGAAGAACCTTTTTATTCCTCTATTTGCTTATCTTTTGGATAAAAGAGGAGAAATCAC
>NZ_BASL01000301.1:0-143 GCF_000648255.1 Candidatus Protochlamydia sp. R18
AAGAATTTCCAAACTTAATGGGTACTAGCCGCTTTGTTTATTTGAAGAAGAACCTTTTTGTTCCTCTATTTGCTTATCTTTTGAACAAAAGAGGAGAAATCACAGGAATTGCTTTTATTGATTCTACATCGATAGATGTTTGC
>NZ_BASL01000300.1:0-70 GCF_000648255.1 Candidatus Protochlamydia sp. R18
AAACCCGTTAAAGGTGTCAAATGCGCTAATCCAACATCCGTGAGATTGCTGCACCAGCTTAGATTGAGAT
>NZ_BASL01000299.1:0-512 GCF_000648255.1 Candidatus Protochlamydia sp. R18
CTAGTAGCAGTTGCAACAAATTTTTTAATAAATTAGTTATTTGCAACTTACATTAATTAGTTCAACAGGAAAAATTTGTAAGATATTTCGCTAGATTTTGGTTGGGAAGATTACTAAAAACTTGGTAAACAATGATCCTACAAATATAAATAAAATCACAAATTTTCCCATCTACGAATTAAGAGTCCTTAATTAACAATGGATAAAAAACTAAATTCAATATTTTATTCTTGGCTAAATTATTAAATAAAACACAGGAGCTGAGTATCCATTTCATAATATTTTCAAACCATTTTTTATACTCTCATCTCTAACTTAACTGCTAATCTTTGTAGGAATTTTTCTATGATTTGTAAAAATTGTGTTGCATGTGCCGATGGCTAAATTAACTAAAATGAGAAGTGGCATTATCAATACATTTTCTTACTGAATAAAACGGACTTTATAAAAATATTAGGTAGTGCTAAATAGGTAAGGCTATTTCAATAAACTGATCTAATTTGATAGATTAA
>NZ_BASL01000298.1:0-88 GCF_000648255.1 Candidatus Protochlamydia sp. R18
AAGATTATCAAAATTCGGCTGGAATTATTAACAAAATTGTATTGGCAACGGGTCTTACTTTAAGTTTTATTAATCCTATAAATATGCC
>NZ_BASL01000297.1:0-274 GCF_000648255.1 Candidatus Protochlamydia sp. R18
TTCTAAGTTCCTGGGGTGAAGAGACAAAGCCTGAAGGTTGTGTGGAGGACTCAATTTCCCTTGGGAAAGTGTCCTCTAAAGCATTTAACTCTTCTGGGTTAGTTAAGGGACTTAATAAAGGCTCGTTTTCATCCTCAAGATTATCCATAGTTTCCTGAGTGCGCGTTCGTCTAAGTTCCTGGGGTGAAGAGAAAAAGCCTGAAGGTTGTGGGGATGACTCAATTTCCTTTGGGGAAGGGTCCTCTAAAGCATTTAATGCTTCTAGGTTAGTTAA
>NZ_BASL01000296.1:0-119 GCF_000648255.1 Candidatus Protochlamydia sp. R18
CCTTTCCCAGACTCTCTGATTGCGCCATCGGATAAATCGCCGATGAGTATTGCTCCAACAACCGTAATCTGGAGGCAAATCCCTCCATGGAGCTCCCGTTCTTAATATCCAAAATACTG
>NZ_BASL01000295.1:0-191 GCF_000648255.1 Candidatus Protochlamydia sp. R18
TATTTAATTGGTATTGCTGCGCAAAATTTAAAAGTGCTTTTAATTCCACTAAACTATCTTCGCTGGAGTTAAACGGTTCCAATTTTTGGGATTTGTACGCATCGATCAGCTGTTTTTCTAATTTTTTCCCAGCTTCTGACAGTTGATAATAATCGGCTAGTTGAATGAAAGAAAGGATATCTTCCAAAGGA
>NZ_BASL01000294.1:0-239 GCF_000648255.1 Candidatus Protochlamydia sp. R18
ACTCAATTTAAAAATTATTAAATAGAAAAAACTTTCAATAAAACAAGAAACATGGCGGCGAAATAAAAACGTACTTTGTCCTAAGTAGATAAAAGATAAAATTTATTAAAATTAATCAATTTTTGTCGAGACGCTTCTCTAAGAGAGATACTCGCTAATTTTAGAGGCGTTATATAGTTGATTGAATTTAATTGTGCATTTATATACATATTTGACAAAAAGTATAATCAATAGCTTTT
>NZ_BASL01000293.1:0-103 GCF_000648255.1 Candidatus Protochlamydia sp. R18
ACACCCTTAAAGGCTTTGCAGTATCTCGATTTAAGCAATTGCTATCATCTCACCGATGCAGGATTAGTCCATTTGACACCCTTAACGGCTTTACAGCATCTCA
>NZ_BASL01000292.1:0-73 GCF_000648255.1 Candidatus Protochlamydia sp. R18
AAGAATTTCCAAACTTAATTAGTTATAGCCGCTTTGTTTATTTAAAGAAGAACCTTTTTATTCCTCTATTTGC
>NZ_BASL01000291.1:0-390 GCF_000648255.1 Candidatus Protochlamydia sp. R18
TAAGGGTGTTAAATGGGCTAATCCATCATCAGTGAGGTTATCGCATCTACTCAGATTGAAATGCTGCAAAGCCTTTAAGGGTGTCAAATGGACTAATCCTGCATCGGTGAGATTCTGGCATGACACTAAATGAAGCACCTTTAAATTTTTACAATCTTTTAATGCTAAAAGATAGGCATTGGTCAAATAAGGCTGATTTGAAAAATCAAGAGCTTCTATCTCATTTGAGAAATGATTTAAAATTTTTTCAAACTCATCTGACAAAAAGGCCTTGTTTAATAATGCGCTTACAACGGTCAATTCTAAATAGTTTTTCAAAGTGTTTAATTGGCATTGCTGCGCAAAATTTAAAAGTTCTTTTAATCTGACTAAACTCTCTTCAGTAGAGTT
>NZ_BASL01000290.1:0-97 GCF_000648255.1 Candidatus Protochlamydia sp. R18
CGTGTATTGCTGTAGAGAGTCTCTACTTTGCCTGTATGTAAGCGTTTAGGACGCCTGTTTGGCCTTTGTAGCAAAAGATGATGCTGCCTCATCAGTC
>NZ_BASL01000289.1:0-200 GCF_000648255.1 Candidatus Protochlamydia sp. R18
AGCCGCTTTGTTTATTTAAAGAAGAACCTTTTTGTGCCTCTATTTGCTTATCTTTTGGAGAAAAGAGGAGAAATCACAGGAATTGCTTTTATTGATTTTCCGTCGATAGATGTTTGCCACAATAAACGCATAAAAAGAAAAAAGGTCTTTAAAGGTTTAGCAAAGAGGGGGAAAACAACTTCAGGGTGGTTTTTCGGGTT
>NZ_BASL01000288.1:0-171 GCF_000648255.1 Candidatus Protochlamydia sp. R18
CCTCAACCTGAATGATCGATACCAGAGATGATGACAATTGTCATTTTATTTCATCAATCCAATGATCGAATATTTAAGCACTTTCATGGGTATGTTACCAAATACTTAGTTAAAGAATTTCCAAACTTAATGGGTACTAGCCGCTTTGTTTATTTGAAGAAGAACCTTTTT
>NZ_BASL01000287.1:0-13553 GCF_000648255.1 Candidatus Protochlamydia sp. R18
TACAAATTTTTTTTGAAGGCAATTATACACGATTAAAAGATTTTAAACAGGTTCTAAGAGAAATAAATTGTTCAAGATTAATTAACCAAATTCTTTCAAAGATTGCTCGCATTCTTTTTCGTGAGATAGATGAAGAGAGGAATGGTTAGGAGCTACTAATGTGGAATTAGTTTTAATGATTATTAAAATCCATGTAAAACTAGTCAACATTCACAGAATAATTTATATAAAAGAGTTTTTTGATAAAGGTCAACCCACATTATAATTAAATGCAATGAACCCATAACTACAAACGAGATTGACAGATGTTAGGTGATGTAGAACTTCAAGAACATATTCAACAACACGTGAATACATTAGCTTTTGGATTAATTTTAGCTATTATCACAGGGTATTTTGCATGGCATAAAGGGTTTTTTCGCCCTTTTCCCTTTACTTGTGTTCCTGTGATTAGCGGGAAAAGTGTTTTAAAAGGTTTCATGGCCTTTATTTTAGCAGAATTGATTGTATTTCCAGCTTTGTTTGAGGTGATAAGTCAAATTTTTTTTGATATTAGCTTACAACATTTATCTAGTATAGCGAAGGGATGGGTTAATGTTCTGATTATATTCGGAGGTTTTTTAGCTGTCTTAATGGTTTATTTTGACTTGAATCTTAATGTAAGATTGCAGATTTTTAAACAAACTCCCCTTGTTTGGTACAAGCAATTGAGTATTGGAATACAGGCTTGGCTAATTAGTTATCCTTTTGTGATGGTGTTAAGCCAACTGCTTGCAATTTTGATGTTAGTGATTTTTAAACAACCGGCTACAGAACAAATTGTTGTAGAAAATTTTAAACGCATTCTTTCAAGTCCTCTTTTAGTTTCAGTAACAGCTCTGGAAATTATTGTCCTTGTGCCTATTACAGAGGAATTTCTGTTTAGGGGGCTTTTACAAAATTGGTTGAAAAGTCAATTCAAACATACTTCTTTAGCAATTGGAATAACCTCTTTGATTTTCGCCCTGTTTCATTTTTCTACTAAACAAGGAATTACAAATATTGAATTGTTATTTTCTCTGTTTATTCTTTCTAGTTTTTTGGGATTCATCTACGAAAAACAACGTTCGTTATGGGCATCTATTGGACTTCACGGATTTTTTAATATGATGAGCGTCATTTTTATTTTAATGTCGAAATAAAAGGTAAACAAATGAAATATATGCGAGCGAGTGTATTTTTGTTGATTTCTATGATGAGTCATCTTTTTTCTCAAGAACAAGAGACTTTAACAAATGCAAAAGTTTCCACGGAAGACCAACATTTTAATATTGTCGTCGATGGCAATAATCGTTTTGCTTTTGCGTTATTACAACATTTAAACAAGCAATATAAAGGAAATATTGTTTGCTCTTCCTATAGTATTGCGTCTGGCTTATCTCGATTAGCTCTTGGGGCAAAAGGAACAACATTAAATCAAATTCGGCAGATTTTAAATTATTCTATGAATTTCAATCCTCTCATTGGTAGCTTAGATCAATTTTTTGTTACCATCCCTAAAGAAAAAAATGGATCTCAAGTTTTTTTAGCAAATTCAGTTTGGTTACAAAAAGATGTATCAGTCATCCCTGCTTATCAATATGCCTATAAAAAAATTTTTTTTTCAGAACTTCAAAAAATTAATTTTAAAGAAAACTCTGTTAATAGTTTAAAAGAGATTAATGATTGGACTCTAAAACAGACAGATAATCGCATTCATAATATCGTCAGCCCTCAAGCATTTTCAGAAAATAATCAATTCATTTTGACGACAAGTTTTTATTTAAAAGGGACCTGGAGAAAAATGTTTCCGGTAGGACAAACGACACATAAACCTTTTTATATTAACTCCAGTCAAGTCAGACAAGTAGATATGATGCATACGCTGGGTCAGTATCCAATTTTGATAACGGAAAAATTAACGGTGATTGAAATTCCTTATTTAACGCAAGAAGGTACTACTCCTGATTTTTCTCTTGTTATTTTACTTCCTAAAGAGAAGATGGGATGGCAAACAATTCTTGAAGAATTAAACTTAGAAAACTGGAAAAATTGGACTAAAAATTTGACTCCTCAGAGTATCAAGCTTAGTTTGCCTCGTTTTAGAATAGAGCAAAAATTGCAATTAAACTCTGTTTTACAAGCGATGGGAGCCAAAGAGTTATTTACTCCACAAGCTGATTTAACGGGAATCACTAGAGAAAAATTGCAACTTAATCACGCCATTCACAAAACGTTAATTCATGTTGCTGAAGAAGGAAGTGATTCCAAAGCTTGGGGGGTAAATATGGAAGAACCAGAAGATTCTTCAATGCAAGAATTACTGATTGATCATCCTTTCTTTTTTTTGATTATCGAACGATCGACGCATTCTATTTTGAGCATAGGGCGTGTTTTGCAGCCATAATTTTTTTAAAAAAGGTATCACTATCCTTAAAAAGTTTTATTTATTATGATGAGATAGATTTACGGTTGGTATAGGTAAGTCAACGATTGCGTCCAATGATAATAAAAAGTTGTAAAGCTCATTGACTTTTTTGAAATGAGAAGAAATTTGACTAATTTCGAATCAGTCTTAAAAGTATCTCAACGGTATTTTTTGTTAATAGAGATGTTAATGATTTTACGACTCCATTTTAGGTTTTACCTTTTATTATGGCTCTTCAAGGAATGTTCTATAAAACCTTAGTTTATGGCATCTCGGATGTTGGTCTTGTTAGGCAAAATAATGAAGATTCTTGGGGACAAATTCTAGAAGATCATTTTTTTGTTTTAGCAGATGGAATGGGCGGACACCGTGCCGGCGAAGTTGCTTCAAAGGAAGCTGTCAGCCAACTTTGCGCAAAGTTTAAAGAAAAATTCAGTCATTGCTCAAAAGATATCAAATCTTCTTTCGAAATGATTAAAGAATCCATTCAGGAAGTCAACTACAACATTTATAAAATGGGTCGCGAACAAGAAATACTTCGTGGAATGGGGACAACATTGTGCTGTGTTTGCCTACATTCGGAAGGGGTGATTTTTGGACACGTAGGAGATAGTCGAATTTATCGATTGAGAGATAACAATTTAAAGCAAATTACTCAAGATCATTCTCTGCTTCGAGAACTCATTGAATTAGGTCAGTTAAGCGAACATCAAGCGTGCGAATTTGCTTATAAAAATATTATTACTAAGGCAATTGGTACAGGACCTTATGTTGAACCTTCCCTCAAAATAGATTCCATTGAAGTAGGTGATGTTATTTTGATGTGTACAGATGGATTGAGTGATTTGTTAAGCATTCAAGACATTCAACAAATTTTATCAGATACTCCTGATGATGAAGTTACCAAAAAATTGGTAAAAGTGGCGAAATCGAGAGGAGGACACGATAACATCACAGTTGTTGTTATTAAAGTTCAGGGAAAATATGAATCGGCGAGTCTATCTTGATTGCAATTCTAGCACCGCGATTGACCCTCGCGTTTTGAAAGTTCTGATCCAAGAACTTCAAGAAGAAGAGGGAAATCCTTCAAGCGTTCATTATCACGGGCAGTTCTGTCGCAAAAAATTAGAAGAAAGTCGTCGAATAATTGCTCGCTTTCTAAAAGTCAAACCACAAGAAATTATTTTCACTTCAGGTGGAACAGAAGGAGCTAATCTTCTTATTAAGGGGGTTCTTCAACATTTTTCTTTGGGGCAGATCATTTCATCAAATGTCGAACATGCCTGCGTTGATGAAGTTTTGAAAAAAATGGAAAAACAAGGACATTCTGTCACGTTTCTTGAAACAGGTTCATGGGGCGCTGTAGATCCACAAAAACTAAAAGAAGCTATTGGATCTCAAACGCGACTCATTACTTTAATGGCTGCTAATAACGAAACAGGCGTAAAAACAGATATAGAAGCTTGTGCTGCGATTGCTCAAGAGGCTCAAATTCCTTTTATTGTGGATGGGGTTGCCTTACTTGGAAAAGAAATGTTTAATATTCCTAAAGGGGTATCAGCCATGTTTTTTAGTGGTCACAAAGTGCATGTCCCTAAAGGAATTGGTTTTTGTTTTGTTCGACAAGGGTTAAAATTAATGCCTCAGATAATAGGAGGGGGTCAAGAGCAAAATCGTCGATCAGGAACAGAGAATTTAGCAGGTATTGTTGCTTTAGCAGAAGGCATTTCTATTTTATCGGAAAGTCAAGAAGAGATTACTAATCAATTACGCTCAAGACGAGATCAATTAGAAAAGGGATTGATCGATCAATTAGATCAGGTGATCATTAATGGCGATGCTCCCCGTATCGCCAACACTTCTAACTTATCATTTGTTGGTATCGATGGAGAAACACTCTTGATGCAGTTAGACATGCAAGGGATTTCTGTGAGTCATGGATCTGCCTGCTCATCAGGAGCTCTTGAACCCTCCCGTGTCCTGTTGAATATGGGTTTTTCTAATAAACGTGCGGGATCTGCGATTCGCTTTTCTGTGGGCCGTATGACAACAGAGGAGGATATTAAACAAACGATTCAAGTTCTTGTTAAAACTATCACGAAATTTAAATCCAAATCTTTTACTTAAGACATGTTGAGGCATTGAAACAAGAACTTAGTGTGTTTGATTATCGGGAGGATAAAAAAAAACTTTTTTCTTTCCTTCAGGAACAAGACCTAATCCCTTCATTAGAGTAAGCTCTATCCAAGCTAGGTCGCTCTGACTATTAATTTGCCATTTTAAATCTTGTTGTTTTTGAAGAGCTTTCTGTTTTTCGTTTTGCAAAATGATTAGTTGTTTATTTAGAAGTAAGAAATCATGGTTTTTCTTTTTCAAGCCACTTTCGTACAAAATTGCGCACAAAAGCAAAAAAGTGATGACCCACCAAGAACGGATAAAAATTTCTTTATAAAAGAAAGATCGCATCAATGCCTTCAAGAATGATAGTTAATGAACAAAGTTTATTTCTTTTGGAAGAGGTTTGTCAAATGATAAAACTCGCGTTGAGTCACTTTAGTTTCGTTCATGTCTATTTTTAACCCATCTAGTCCAAGCATATTTAAGTAAAAAAAGCGGGTGTTGAAAAAAATACTTAAAGGTTGCCCAATACGTAATTTGAGTAAGAGGTTTTTTAACTAAAGATTTTGTTTTTAAACCCTCGTTTATCCAGTCTCGATGAGGATTAAATAAGCTAGAAGGAAGTGCATCAATGGAGAAAAAGGCAATATCACTCGTTTCATTTGTTAGCTGAGGGGTTCCTTCTCTCAATTTGCAAAGAAAAACAAAAGTCAAGGTTGCTAAACGATTAATTGGTGTATATTCAGCAACCTGCCTCATAACTTTGACCTTCAGATTGGTTTCTTCCCAAATTTCTCTCAAGACAGCATCAAAAGGCTTTTCTCCTATTTCAATTCCGCCACCTGGAAGCACCCAAACTGGCACATCTTTTCTTTTAACCAATAAAATCTTTTTTTCAGTTTGATCTAAAACTATTCCTATTGCAGCAGGGAGCATGGGCATACACTTATCTTAGGTAAATAAAAAATGTATATTTTATACTTTTGCTGAAAATATTACTAATTTGAATTGTTGTATTGACAGTTTTCCTCGTGAAATCAGGGAGAAAAGACAGCAAATAAATTTTCCTCTAGCAATATTGCGGTAAGGAGAAGTAACGATAGTATTGACAAAAAGTATTGTTTTTTATAGTCTTTATCATTCATCTGCCCAGATGGTGAAATTGGTAGACACGCCAGATTTAGGTTCTGGTGCCGTAAGGTGTGTAGGTTCGAGTCCTATTCTGGGCATATTACAGGACACTTTTTTAATTAGAAAATGTCCTTTTTTATTTTAAGCTACTTAAGTAGAATTAAAAATAGCTTTTTGCCTTTAAATTTTCAGTTTTAAAATATAAAATTTAGAGGCTGCCGTTTTTCCGCCCTCTTTAGAACTATTAAAGTTTTCCTTTGTCTGACGAGCAAACCTAAGCCCATGAAAAAGTCTTAGTATAATTTGTATAATCAAAAAATTTTACAAGGTTGGAAAGACATTTTTAGCTTTAGTGTTAAAACTCTATGTCTTGCAAGCATAGAATTTTTATCGTCAACCCTTCTTTAAATTTTTCTTTGCCAATAAAATTTTTTTGTATATGTGTATGTTTTATACACCTCTAAAATTTAGGTTGATTCTAGGCTGAAAAATCATTTGTGCTAAGAATTTTGATCCCTAAAAGTTCTAAATCAATTACTCAAACTTTTGTTATTTTCAATTGTGTCATTTTAATAAATTTGTTCCAAAATTCGTTGAATTTAGGAGATAGGATGTCAGATTTATTTCCATTAGACTCTTACACTCCGTATCCCTTGATATTTTCTCCTCAAAATCATGCCAAATCGATGAAATTGCATTCATTTCCACGCGTCAAACGTAGCGCAGCACAAAAATGTGACGGGGCTGAATGGTTACAAAAGAGGAGTCGATGTTCTTTTTTGCACAATGGGGAAATAGCGGAAGTTTTAAATAGAAAAGAGGCTCTCTCTGTTAAAGAAAAAACTTATTATAAGACGAGTTTATCACGACAGGGGGCATTTGATTACGCTAGGCGAAGCGATAAATTGTGCCAAAACTTTCAATGTCGAGGCCGGCCTATTTCTTCCTGGCTTGATTACATCTTAAAGGTAAATTTATTTTTTTGTTCTCTTCTATCGATGCTGAAGAGAGGTTTTTCAGCATCGATAGTTATATTAATTATTTGATGGATTTTTTCATTTGAACGCGTTATATCAAAGTTTTTTAGAGATTAATTGCTTATAAGGGATTATGGAAGAAATTAAAACAGATGTCGTTATTATTGGATCAGGGCCTGCAGGACAAAAAGCTGCGATTCAAGCCGCTAAGTTAGGAAAAAATGTCATTGTAATTGAAAAAGAGCCTGAATTAGGTGGTGCTTGTTTATACTCGGGAACTATTCCCTCTAAAACTTTTAGAGAAGCTGTTGTTGATTTAACCCGTTTCCATGATCGTCATTTTGCAGGAAAAGACTATATTCTTCCGAATGTCACAATTGATGAACTCAATGTTCGCCTTCATACCGTCATTAATGAAGAACGGAACATTATCACGAGGCAATTTAAAAAAAATAGCATTCGTGTTATTCAAGGATCAGCAAGATTTGAAAATCAACACACTTTAATTGTTGTCGATAATGATTTTCGGCTTAAATATCAAATCAAAGCAACAAGTTTTATTATCGCAACAGGCTCTAATCCTCGCAATCCTCCTGATGTTCCATTTGATCAACAAGTAATTTTAGATTCTACTACCTTGCTTGGTATCGGCCGAGTTCCTAAAAGCATGATTGTCTTGGGAGGAGGGATTATTGGATCAGAGTATGCAAGCTTTTTTGCAGCTCTTGGAACAGAAGTCACAGTAATCGATCGAAAAGATCATATGCTTCCTTTGTTAGACGCAGAAATCGGCATTCATTTACAAACAGCTTTGACAGATATCGGATTAAAATTCTTAGGAAAAAAAGAACCTGTAGAAATTTCAAGAGTAGAAGACCACGCCTATGTCAAATTCAAAGATGGTTCTTCTCTAGAAGCAGATGTTTTACTTTATGCATTGGGGCGACTTGCCAACATTGAAGCTTTACACGTCGAAAATACAGGAATTATCGTTGATGCGAAAGGCTATATTCCTGTGAATGCCTTATTCCAAACGGTAATTCCCCATATTTATGCGGTGGGAGATGTCATTGGAGGCCCATGTTTAGCCTCGACAAGTATGGAACAAGGACGTTTGGCTGCTCGCCACGCTTGTGGCGTTCAAACTCATCATTTTCCGACTTTTTATCCTGTGGGAATTTATACTATTCCTGAGATTTCGAGCTGCGGTTATACAGAAGAAGAATTAAAAGCGTGGGGATTTCATTATGAAGTGGGAAGAGCTCATTATTATGAAATTGCCCGTAGCCATATCGCTGGTAGCAATACAGGACTTTTTAAAATTCTTTTTCATGCCGAAACCTTAGAAATTTTAGGGGTTCATGTCATTGGCCGAAATGCCACTGAGGTGATTCACATTGGTCAGATGGGAATCAGTTTTCGAGCCCATATCGATTATTTTATTGATCACGTTTTTAACTATCCGACTTATGCTGAAGGGTATAGAGTAGCTGCGTTAAACGGAATAAATAAAATTAAATTTAAAAAATAATTGAATTTAACTCTTTGATAAATGCATTTGGTTTTTTTATATTTGTTTTTCCCCTTGAAATTCCACCTATTTACTGGCATCTTAAAACCTCAACGAAAATTAAACTGAACTTCGAATAAAAACTTCAGATTTTGAAGATTAAAGTCTATGAAGGTAGGCCTAAATGAACGATGCAGATAAAACTTCTCAAGAATTCAATCAAAACGATTCAAAAGAAAACATTGTTTATAAAAAGCCAGAATTTATCCTTATTGATGATAGAAAAGGTGGGCAAAGTCAAACTCATTATGATTCTGAAGGTAATCCTACCAACGATACAGAATCTTTACCATCGCAACGCCCTTTTCCATTACGATTCCTTTGCTTTTTAGGTGTTGTTTTTTGCCTTGTATTTGGTTTAGGGCTATTAGTAATTGCCAGTTTGGCTACTTTAGGCGCATTGGTTTTTCTTTTACAAAATCAAGAATTGAACCAAAGCGTAGCGACGCTATGGAAATTGTATGTCAATGTTGTCATAGCTGGATTAGGCTGTGTCATTGGCGTGTTTAATCCAGCGATAGGAATTGGATTAATGGCTGTTTATTTCTCTCTTTCTGGCGAGCATTCAAGTAGTGATTTCTTAAAGAATATCCTTAAACGTTTTTTTAAATTAAATTAATATTATCTTAAAAAATTAATTTTTGGGCTTTCCTTTCCCTTTTACATTTAAACCAACTTCCTCTCCAAACTTGCTGACTCATTTGGTTTGCCAGATCTTTTTAGCCTGTTTGGCATTCTATTTGCAACCTCAGGTTAAAAAACGTTGATTCGCTACAACAAAATATATGAAAACTCTATTAATTTAAATTTAAAAATTATTAATTAATAAAATATTTAATATCATATTAATTGATTTTTAAATATAATAAGTAATTATTACTTAATATTAATTATATTTAGTTTTGTAATTAATTTGTTAAGGGGGATTATGTTAACAGGAGATTATAATCATAGGCCAATTTTTACTCGTTCGCCTGAGCTTTCTCCTAATTCAGTAAATCCTAACACATCTCAAAAATCACAAACCGCAGAAAAAGACGTTGAACAGTTGGGAAAAGAAGAGAGTAAAGAAAAAAAAATAGGAGAAGTGTCGCAGTCTATTGACACGCATAAAATGCGGCAAAATATTATCAATTTTCAAACAACTTTAAGTGAAATTCTTGTCACTGATATGGAAAATGCTCCTTTATTACCAAAAGAAATGGCTTTAAATCCCACACAATTTAACACTTTTATCAACACAGCAATTGTTGATATTCCTCTTAGTGAGGCTGCCGCTAAACCTCCCATTAATTATAAAAAAATGCTCATTTCAATCGATTCCTATAAGGAAAAATTGGGAGCAAAAAGCGATGAAACAAGGCCTGATTTAAAATTAAATGAAACGTTCTTGTTTTTTTCTATGAACATTATTCGCAATTTAGTTAGCAAAGCCCTAAGAAACAACTGGGCTCCTTCTGCTTTATGGAATTTAGTGGGAAAAAAAATTGATTTAAAGGCCGAAGGGATGAGCAAATACGAATATATTTCACTGATGTTACAAGGGTGTGCAAAAGTAAAAGATAACTTGGATGAAATTAAGCGTCGCTTAATCGAGGATGATAATCCCCGTCAATTTGTGCAAGAAATCAGTGGTTTATCTATCCATACCGGACTGAACTCTGCTCAAACTTTGATAGAGAGCATAGAAGGGACTTTGAAAATCTTAGAAGAGCAGTTTGCTTACCATGAATCACAAGGGACTTTAGAAAAATTTTTTAATGAAGCTTTTGATGAGGATAATCTTTGTTTTGAAGCGCGTTCTAGGCATCTGCAAGAATATGCCAGTACACAATCCACAGAAGAAGGAGTTGAAATTGCTGATGTTAAGCTGATTTTAGATTATACAAAAGAAAGTTCATTCGAAAAAATTTTTGAAGAAGAGATAAAGGTCTTTAGAGAAAAGAAAATCCGTGAGGGGAGTTTAAGCAGCATAGACACTCCAAAAGCAGATGAATTTGAAGATTATTTGGTAGAAGAAAGGAAGATTTATGAAATCGAAGGAAAAGATAGTATGGAAGAAATCCGTCCATTTAGACAAGCAGATGTAGAACGATTAATCGCTTACTTTAGAGACGAAATCATGATTTTAGAATAAAAAAAGATTGTCTACAAACTTCTTCTTAATCGAGGCTTGTAGACAATAGGGAAATATTTAATTTTTTCCTCCAGCAAACGATTTAAATCGAATTGTGTTTCCTTCCAATTCAAGTTTGATATGGCTATGAGGAGGAATTTTACCTTCTAAGATTGCAGTCGATAACTGATTAATCACTTCTTGCTGAATATACCTTTTTAATGGGCGTGCTCCAAAATGAGGGTCATATCCTTCTTTGGCTAAGTGTGCCAATGCTTGAGATGTCCACGTTAATTCGACATCTCGATCTTTTAAACGCTTAGCAAGTAATTTCAGTTGAATGACGACAATTTTTTCCATATCATGTTCACGTAAAGGAACAAAAGGAAGGATATCGTCTAAGCGGTTAATAAATTCTGGGCGGAAATGTTTTTTGATTACAGGATCTAAGACCAACATAATTTCGTCTTTAGCAAGGCCTTGTTTGTTTTGCTCCATCTTTTCTAATAAGAGGTCAGATCCAATATTTGATGTCATGATGAAGAGGGCATTTTTACAATTGACTACACGTCCTTTACTATCTGTTAACCGTCCATCATCGAAGACCTGAAGTAAAATATTAAATACATCAGGGTGAGCTTTTTCAATCTCATCAAATAGGACAACGGCATAAGGTCTTCTTCGCAGCGCCTCTGTTAATTGCCCTCCTTCCTCATACCCAATATACCCGGGAGGGGAGCCAATCAATTTAGAAACGGTATGTTTTTCCATGTATTCGGACATGTCTAGCCGGATCAATGCTTCATCTTGGTTAAACAATTGAAAAGCTAATGCTTTAGCAAGCTCTGTTTTGCCAACGCCTGTTGGACCCAGGAAAAGAAAAACACCCATTGGTCGATTAGGATCACTTAGTCCAGATCTTGAACGACGAATCGCTTCACTCACAGCTGAGACCGCTATCTCTTGACCAACAACTCTTTTTTCAAGTTCGTTTTCAAGATGTAAGAGACGCTCAGCTTCACCCTCTAACATTTTATGAACGGGGATACCTGTCCATTTAGAAACGATTTGAGCAATGAGGGGTTCGTCTACTTCTTCCTGCAAAAGTCTATTAGGTTTGTTATTAAGCTGGGTCTGTGCTTCTTCTATCTCTTTTTGTAATTGAGGGATCAAATTATAGCGCAGCTCTGCTACACGGTTATAGTCGGCTTTGCGTTCTGCAGCTTCTTCTTCAAAACGCAATTTCTCAAGTTTGTCTTTTTTCTCTTTTAAAGATTCGATAATTTTTTTCTCTTGATCCCATTGCTCACGTAAAATTTTCAGTTCTTCCTTGATTTGAGCAATGCGCCCTTCTAATTTTTCTACTTCATTTTTAGCTAGGGGAGTGCTTTCTCGTTTCATCGCTTCTTGTTCCACAATTAGGCCCGCCAGCTCTCGTTCTTTATTGTCGATGGGAAGAGGACGGCTTCCAAGTTGCATGCGAATTAAGCTAGCTGATTCGTCGATCAAATCGATGGCTTTGTCGGGCAGACGACGATCTGTAATGTAGCGAGACGACAATAACACGGCAGCGTGGATCGCAGACTCTGTGATATGCACCCCGTGGTAAATTTCATATCTTTCTCTTAAACCTCTCAAAATTGCAATCGAGTCTTCTATGGTTGGTTCATTAACTAAGACAAGTTGAAAGCGTCTTTCAAGGGCAGCATCCTTTTCAATGTATTTTTGATATTCATTAAGAGTAGTCGCTCCGATGCAATGTAAAACACCTCTCGCAAGTGCGGGTTTCAATAAATTGGCGGCATCCATCGCTCCATCTGTCGCGCCAGCTCCAATTAAAGTATGCACTTCATCAATAAAAAGGATGATTTGCCCTTCGCTTTTCTCAATGTCTTGTAAAATACCTTTCAGCCTTTCTTCAAATTCTCCTCGGTACTTTGTACCGGCAATTAAACTTCCCATATCTAGCGCAAGTAGCTGTTTATTCTTTAAAGAATCGGGAATGTCTTGCTGGACAATGCGTTGAGCTAATCCTTCAGCAATCGCTGTTTTACCAACTCCCGGATCTCCAATAAGCATAGGATTATTTTTGGTTCGTCTACACAAAACTTGCATGGTTCGTCTAATTTCTTCATCTCTTCCAATCACAGGGTCGAGCTTACCTTGACGAGCCAGATCTGTGAGATTTTTGCAATATTTTTCTAGAGCTTGTAAATTTGATTCGGAGCTAGGAGAGTCCATATGACGATCACCTCGAATTTTTTTTATTTGTTCTTCCAGCTTTTCTAAAGAGATAGTAGTTTTCTTTTTCCAAGAAGCAAAAGGATCTCCACCATTTTTCCAATAGGAGATTAAAAAATGATCGCTGCTCGTATAAGTATCTTTCCAGCTTTGAGCGATATTTTGAGCATCGACAATGCGACTTTGTAGGCTTCTGGAAGGATTGGGAGCTTGTCCTCCACCCGAGTAAGTTGGTAAATGGTGAATATTGTCTTCTGTCTCTTGAAATAATTTTTGCGGATTTGTCCCCAACCCATTTAAAAGCGAGTAAAAATATCCTTCTTTATCTTTGAGAAAAGCCCATAGTAGGTGATTTTCAGTAACTTCTGTGTGATTTAAACGTTGTGCTTCTGCAAAAGCGGCTTGAATAGCTTCTGCAACATGATCTGTGAAATTTTGATTCATCTTTCACTCCAATGATAATGTTAATTTGAGAAGATAAGAAAAAAGTTTGATCGCAATCTCATTGTCCAAAAATTAAAGCAAGTGAACAATCACTTGTTCATCTAATCTTTGACTATTAAGTAAATAACTTTACTCAAAAAAAATCCACTCAAATCGCAAAGCCAGTTTTTTTATGGCTCAAAGGGAAAATATTTTTCTTCAAAAAGTTGTTTCCCAAATAAGGTCTTACTGTATAAAAATTTTTTATTTCTAAATCTAAAGAGAGCAAAATAAAACAGATTAGATGTTAAAAAGTTTTTATCATAATCGTTTAAACCAATAAAAGTATTCCCCATGTGTTCAAGTATCAACAAGGTTTCACGGATAATGCCACTATGCAATTAACAGGACGAGCTAGTTTAGAGCTTATCTACACTTATCATAAAGGATTTCAAACAAATAACGTGATCATACGGTAGTGCTAAATAGGTAAGGCTATTTCAATAAACTGATCTAATTTGATAGATTAAT
>NZ_BASL01000286.1:0-184 GCF_000648255.1 Candidatus Protochlamydia sp. R18
AATGACTTTTATTGTTGATCATCAAATATGCATACTATTTAAATAGTAATCTGTAAACAGATTCAATTAAGAACACTAATAAATAAAATTGCTATTGTCAACTATAATTATAATTTAGAAAAACTACGCAATAATTTGAATAGAAAATAAATCAAAAAAAGATAAAATGTAGTATTCGCTAGAT
>NZ_BASL01000285.1:0-73 GCF_000648255.1 Candidatus Protochlamydia sp. R18
GTTGCATGAATTTTTCTAGGCATCAGTCTTGATATCACGCCAAATACCCCCTCAATAAATTTTCTAATGTGCT
>NZ_BASL01000284.1:0-119 GCF_000648255.1 Candidatus Protochlamydia sp. R18
ATCAACCAGTTAGCAAGCAATCTGGTCAGACAAGCTACATTGAAAGATTTAATTGTACTTGCAGACAAAGATGTGCAAGACTTGTAAGGAAAACACTTTCATTTTCTAAAAAACTAACT
>NZ_BASL01000283.1:0-119 GCF_000648255.1 Candidatus Protochlamydia sp. R18
TTAATGCGCTCTTACTCAGTTTATTCATGATATATCTATGCTCAATAAGAAATTTTCGGAACGTTTCCATATTTCCGTAAAAAAATCTCATTCCTACTAAATTTATCAACATCATTTCC
>NZ_BASL01000282.1:0-119 GCF_000648255.1 Candidatus Protochlamydia sp. R18
GTCTTGATGCTTATAATCGACATAGGCAGAATCTCCATAAATCTTACTGCCTGCGGGTATGTTTCGTTCCATGTATTTAAAAGGAACAGCATCATGCTCTCTGCCTGGACAAAGAATAA
>NZ_BASL01000281.1:0-119 GCF_000648255.1 Candidatus Protochlamydia sp. R18
AGGTGTCAAATGCGCTAATCCAACATCCGTGAGATTGCTGCACCAGCTTAGATTGAGATACTGCAAACCCGTTAAAGGTGTCAAATGCGCTAATCCAACATCCGTGAGATTGCTGCACC
>NZ_BASL01000280.1:0-172 GCF_000648255.1 Candidatus Protochlamydia sp. R18
GTCATCATCTCTGGTATCGATCATTCAGGTTGAGGTCCTCGCTTTGTTTTGCCATGATCCATTAACTGTTTATTCCATTTCTGCTCAAAAGACTTCCAAAAATCATCTACACGACAATATCATTTGATTAAATCCATTTTGACCTCTCATGTCATATTAAACATTAGTTTGG
>NZ_BASL01000279.1:0-372 GCF_000648255.1 Candidatus Protochlamydia sp. R18
AATGGAGCTGATATTTCTCCAGATTTTCTATATGAAATTGGAAACGATTTAGCAGATAATATTTAGACTATCTGATTTTTTAAAAAAATTTACTTTATTTTATAAACTATTTTGCTTTTCTTTTCTTTGATTTTTATAAGTAAATTATCCTGAAACTGAAGATAATTTTTGACATTGCCCCGCAAAAAAGGGCCCAACAAAAAGTAGAAAATCATGCTATTCTTTGAAAAACACAATTCAATCAAGTTTGAAGCCTTGATTTTATGTCGGATCAGCTTGCAAATGCAAAGAAAAACAGATGACTCAATATCGGAGATGAGTTTATTGGAGAGTTTGAAAATAATTATAGTCACTTAAAACTTTCTTTTTTAT
>NZ_BASL01000278.1:0-126 GCF_000648255.1 Candidatus Protochlamydia sp. R18
CTGAAGGTTGTGTGGAGGACTCAATTTCCCTTGGGAAAGTGTCCTCTGAAGCATTTAATACTTCTAAGTTAGTTAAAGGATTTAATAAAAGTTTGTTTTCATCCTCAAATTTATTAATAGATTCCT
>NZ_BASL01000277.1:0-88 GCF_000648255.1 Candidatus Protochlamydia sp. R18
AATCCATCATCCGTGAGATTCTCGCAAGCGCTTAGATCGAGATGCTGTAAAGCCGTTAAAGGTGTCAAATGGGCTAATCCATCATCCG
>NZ_BASL01000276.1:0-149 GCF_000648255.1 Candidatus Protochlamydia sp. R18
ATCTTGTTTAATACATGGTTAGAAAAAATATTAATTCCAGAGCTTAAAACTGGACAGGTAATTATCATGGATAATGCACCTTTTCACAAGTCTAAAAAAACCAAATATCTACTTGAACAAGCCGGATGTAAAATTTTATTTCTTCCCTC
>NZ_BASL01000275.1:0-65 GCF_000648255.1 Candidatus Protochlamydia sp. R18
GCAAAATTTAAAAGCTCTTTTAATTCGATTAAACTCTTTTCAGTAGAGTTAAAGGGTTCAAATCT
>NZ_BASL01000274.1:0-86 GCF_000648255.1 Candidatus Protochlamydia sp. R18
GGAGAGGAATTTAGAGGGTATAATGTCAGTAAACGAGACTATTTTTATGGATTGAAAGTAACAGTCTTAGCTTCTCAAGATGGGTG
>NZ_BASL01000273.1:0-139 GCF_000648255.1 Candidatus Protochlamydia sp. R18
TTAACTAACCTAGAAGCATTAAATGCTTTAGAGGACCCTTCCCCAAAGGAAATTGAGTCCTCCCCACAACCTTCAGTTTGTTTCTCTTCACCTCAAGAACTTAGACGAACGCGCACTCAGGAAACTATTGATAATCTTG
>NZ_BASL01000272.1:0-162 GCF_000648255.1 Candidatus Protochlamydia sp. R18
CAGAGCAGCATCGCTTATTGTTAATGGCTGCCTAAAAACCCAAAATTCAGGTTAATAAAATTATAGAGCTCTCAATGTCGCGATTCTGTAGACTAATAACCTGAATTTTGGACTTATATAGTAATTTAAATTTAATTTTTCAATTGCATATGCGTATGCTGC
>NZ_BASL01000271.1:0-97 GCF_000648255.1 Candidatus Protochlamydia sp. R18
CGATCAGCGGAGTTCGTGTTGCGAGAGAGCTATCTGAGTTGATAGAGACAGAGGGGAGGCCAGCATGCATATTAAGCGATAATGGGACGGAATTTAC
>NZ_BASL01000270.1:0-86 GCF_000648255.1 Candidatus Protochlamydia sp. R18
ACTGGGATTTGTAGGCGCATTTCGAAGATCAGAATTAGTTTCTTTAACGATTGATGACACTAAATTTGTTAGAGAAGGCTTGCAAA
>NZ_BASL01000269.1:0-64 GCF_000648255.1 Candidatus Protochlamydia sp. R18
TAAACACAATAAACATTTTCTTATTCCCTCAAAGCAGGTCCTGAATATGCTTTTTCTTTTTCTC
>NZ_BASL01000268.1:0-120 GCF_000648255.1 Candidatus Protochlamydia sp. R18
TTAGTTAGTTTTTTAGAAAATGAAAGTGTTTTCCTTACAAGTCTTGCACATCTTTGTCTTAAGAGTACAATTAAATCTTTCAATGTAGCTTGTCTGACCAGATTGCTTGCTAACTGGTTG
>NZ_BASL01000267.1:0-83 GCF_000648255.1 Candidatus Protochlamydia sp. R18
TTTCCGGCATTTCTGTGGCGTGTGTGTTCAATTTGAGAAATATTTTTTAGTTGATCATTCACCGTTTCAATAATAGCTCGTTT
>NZ_BASL01000266.1:0-176 GCF_000648255.1 Candidatus Protochlamydia sp. R18
TTCTGAATGAGCGCTAAAAAGAACGAGATCTTTGATCCTAAGAGCTACGCTATGTTTTTAGAACACATTGGGAAAGATATTAAGAAAGGGGAGAGTTATGGCTATTCCTTATGGATTAAACATTCTCACTTGCCCTGTCAGAACCTTAAATGATTGGCTTAATTGTTCTAAAATTA
>NZ_BASL01000265.1:0-114 GCF_000648255.1 Candidatus Protochlamydia sp. R18
GGATATTCTTTTGGCAACATACGCCACTGACAACCACTTTTCAAAGTGTATAAAACCCCACAAAAAACATCATAAAGATCTATCTTTCGGGGACGTGTTTTCTTTCGGATAGAT
>NZ_BASL01000264.1:0-119 GCF_000648255.1 Candidatus Protochlamydia sp. R18
TATAAAGTCTTATTGGGAGAAGCTTTCATTGATCTTCTTACTTATCCAAAAGAAAGTCTCTTAAATCCTCAGTCAGCTTTAAGTAAGAAACATATAGAATATTTACAAGCTACTCTTGA
>NZ_BASL01000263.1:0-79 GCF_000648255.1 Candidatus Protochlamydia sp. R18
ACTCCTAAGGTCAAAATATTGATGTGTTTTTTGCCGAATTTCCAATCTGTCCTATCTAATGCCAAGTCATTTTTCTTAT
>NZ_BASL01000262.1:0-69 GCF_000648255.1 Candidatus Protochlamydia sp. R18
AAATGAGGTCCCAGTAAATTCCAAACTCTGTCGGATATATCATGTCTTCTGTGCGCTTCCATAAGATGC
>NZ_BASL01000261.1:0-94 GCF_000648255.1 Candidatus Protochlamydia sp. R18
AGAAAAATCATCCACAAGACAAAACAGTTTGATCATCTCTATCTCGTTCATTTTGGCCTCTTTGCTTAGTTTTTGTTCTGGAAAACAAAATCTT
>NZ_BASL01000260.1:0-120 GCF_000648255.1 Candidatus Protochlamydia sp. R18
AAAGGAAACTACACAGTGGGCTTGAGAGAGATATGTAAGGAAATTAAGTGTGGAAAAAAAAAAAGTCTTTAAAGGCCACCATACATTATTGGGAGTAAGCGTTCAAATAGCTGCTTCGAG
>NZ_BASL01000259.1:0-132 GCF_000648255.1 Candidatus Protochlamydia sp. R18
CCCTGGAATAGTTTCTTGGGATGTTAGCTATCTATCCACACTTTTTAAGACAAGGCTTGGATTAGATCTAAGCCAAAAAGAAGTGGAAGATCGTTTAGAATTATTCAATAAAAATGTTGAACCTTTTTTAAA
>NZ_BASL01000258.1:0-105 GCF_000648255.1 Candidatus Protochlamydia sp. R18
ATTCACACTTTCAATCATAGCCCTCTTTTTTAGCATGAGTTTATCCACTAACGTGATCCATTGATTTTTCATCTTCTTCTTTACTTTTGTGAAAAGATGAATTCC
>NZ_BASL01000257.1:0-84 GCF_000648255.1 Candidatus Protochlamydia sp. R18
ATGCTTTAGAGAACACTTCCCCAAAGGAAATTGAGTCCTCCACACAACCTTCAGGCTTTTTCTCTTCACCTCAAGAACTTAGAC
>NZ_BASL01000256.1:0-74 GCF_000648255.1 Candidatus Protochlamydia sp. R18
AGTAGATGCGATAACCTCACTGATGATGGATTAGCCCATTTAACACCCTTAAAGGCTTTGCAGCATCTCAATCT
>NZ_BASL01000255.1:0-179 GCF_000648255.1 Candidatus Protochlamydia sp. R18
CTCTTTGCAAGTTCTGCCGAAATATCCCTCCTCACCAAATAGCTTTCCAAAATTCTTTTCGATTTGGCGCATTTTAACTTCTTAGAACCTGTTTAAAATCTTTTAATCGTGTATAATTGTTTTCAAAAAAATTTTGTAGGCAATAATGACGCATTCTTATCCAAGCGATATTTCTAGAG
>NZ_BASL01000254.1:0-106 GCF_000648255.1 Candidatus Protochlamydia sp. R18
GTCAAAGAAATGGGTGTTTAGAAGATAAACCAAGAAAAAGACACCCAATTAAAATTGATCATGACCAACTAAAGAGCTATATTAAAAAACATCCTGATAGTTATTT
>NZ_BASL01000253.1:0-119 GCF_000648255.1 Candidatus Protochlamydia sp. R18
AAATAACTAAGTCGAAATAAAATTTAGATGTAAATAAAAAGGCCTCAGATCCTTAAATTATTTTTGTGCAACAAATAACAAGGATTGAAGCCATGGAAGAACAAATTATAGCACTTTAC
>NZ_BASL01000252.1:0-72 GCF_000648255.1 Candidatus Protochlamydia sp. R18
AAATAACTAAGTCGAAATAAAATTTAGATGTAAATAAAAAGGCCTCAGATCCTTAAATTGTTTTTGTGCAAC
>NZ_BASL01000251.1:0-165 GCF_000648255.1 Candidatus Protochlamydia sp. R18
CTTATCATCTACATAGGCAGAATCTCCATAAATCTTACTGCCTGCGGGTAAATTTCGTTCCATATATTTAAAAGTAACAGCATCATGCTCTCTGCCTGGACAAAGAATAACTCTAAAAGGGCACCCATCTTGAGAAGCTAAGACTGTTACTTTCAATCCATAAAA
>NZ_BASL01000250.1:0-119 GCF_000648255.1 Candidatus Protochlamydia sp. R18
AACCCGAAAAACCACCCTGAAGTTGTTTTCCCCCTCTTTGCTAAACCTTTAAAGATCTTTTTTCTTTTTATGCGTTTATTGTGGCAAACATCTATCGATGTAGAATCAATAAAAGCAAT
>NZ_BASL01000249.1:0-222 GCF_000648255.1 Candidatus Protochlamydia sp. R18
TATCAAGGAGAGCTTTTAATCGTGTTAACAAATGTTTGTCCCTATAAAGCATTAAAAATGTACAAGAAGAGATGGGCAATTGAAACTCTTTTTGGATATTTAAAAACAAAAGGTTTTTGCTTTGAAGATACTCATATGACCGATTTGAAAAAGATCGATGCATGGATGCTCGTGCTAACACTAGCAGTCGTGTGGACGATAAAAACAAATGAAATCATACAA
>NZ_BASL01000247.1:0-119 GCF_000648255.1 Candidatus Protochlamydia sp. R18
ATGAAGTTAACAGACAAAATTCTTCTTAGAAAACGAGCTATTATTGAAACAGTCAATGAACAACTAAAAAATATTTCTCAAATTGAACACACACGCCACAGAAATGCCGGAAATTTTTT
>NZ_BASL01000246.1:0-97 GCF_000648255.1 Candidatus Protochlamydia sp. R18
ATCCAACATCCGTGAGATTGCTGCACCAGCTTAGATTGAGATGCTGCAAACCCGTTAAAGGTGTCAAATGCGCTAATCCAACATCCGTGAGATTGCT
>NZ_BASL01000245.1:0-144 GCF_000648255.1 Candidatus Protochlamydia sp. R18
AAGTCAGGGAATGCAAGTGGTGATTTCTCCACGAAAGAATCGCATAACTGGTCGAGAATGCGATGTCGAGAATGCGATAAAGATTTCTATAAGTTAAGGCATTTGGTGGAAAATGCATTTTTACATTTGAAGCGCTGGAGAGGA
>NZ_BASL01000244.1:0-74 GCF_000648255.1 Candidatus Protochlamydia sp. R18
GTGGGCTTGAGAGAGATATGTAAGGAAATTAAGTGTGGAAAAAAGAAAGTCTTTAAAGGCCACCATACATTATT
>NZ_BASL01000243.1:0-80 GCF_000648255.1 Candidatus Protochlamydia sp. R18
GAAACGATTCAGGAGTTAGCGAACCTTGATACCCCTAATGCGGCTTCTGTTGATGGCTCAGACTATGCCTAAATTGGCTT
>NZ_BASL01000242.1:0-109 GCF_000648255.1 Candidatus Protochlamydia sp. R18
ATCGATACCAGAGATGATGACAATTGTCATTTTATTTCATCAATCAAATGATCGAACATTTAAGCACTTTTATGGGTATGTTACCAAATACTTAGTTAAAGAATTTCCA
>NZ_BASL01000241.1:0-119 GCF_000648255.1 Candidatus Protochlamydia sp. R18
GTAAATGAATTAATATGAATTTTATCCATCACTCTTTTAAGTACTGATAGACGATCGAGAGTTTTGGAATTACCTGCTCTTCCTAAGGAAATCCAAGCTAGAGGAATGCTAATCCCTTT
>NZ_BASL01000240.1:0-199 GCF_000648255.1 Candidatus Protochlamydia sp. R18
AGCTTTATCTAATCCATAAGTCGATACAATAGCATTTGCTTCATCACTTGTCATCTTGTCTAAGTCTTTTTTTTGAAAAACTCCATAGAAAAGTTTTGCAGTCAATAAATTAACAGCATTTGTGGCTTCCTCTTTGGCTGCTAAAGCTTCTTGTTTAGCCACTAAAGCTTCTTGTTTAGCCACTAAAGCTTCTTGTTTA
>NZ_BASL01000239.1:0-290 GCF_000648255.1 Candidatus Protochlamydia sp. R18
TTTAAGCAGGCCAAAAACGGCTATTTATTTCTTTTACCTAGATGTTTTCATAGAGAATTTGCTTGGTTTTGATTTTCTATTGCCTTCTCAGTTCAAGCTCATTTTTCCGCTATTAAAAACAAGTTTTCATTTTCAGTTTGGATTGGCATGCAAATTGCACCATAGGAGGAAAAAAAGGAGGTTTAGCTATGGTCAACCCAACCGGATCTTTTCCAAGTCATCCATCTCAAAGACAAAATATCCAACAACCTGCGTCGCAAGCTGCAGAAGGAAAAAAAAGAAAACAAAAA
>NZ_BASL01000238.1:0-119 GCF_000648255.1 Candidatus Protochlamydia sp. R18
GACTCAGTTAATTGTCAATAGAGCGACGACAGAAATCATCTGTACAAGCTATGGGAATGAAAAATGCCATGACTATCGCCTCTTTAAAAAATCAAAGACAGGAATTCATCCCGGAATAA
>NZ_BASL01000237.1:0-103 GCF_000648255.1 Candidatus Protochlamydia sp. R18
TTAGGACGCCTGTTTGGCCTTTGTAGCAAAAGATGATGCTGCCTCATCAGTCTAAAAACCCGCTTATGATTAATGACTTTAAGTTTTTTCTCTTTGAGAAGGC
>NZ_BASL01000235.1:0-119 GCF_000648255.1 Candidatus Protochlamydia sp. R18
TAAATCGCCGATGAGTATTGCTCCAACCACCGTAATCTGGAGGCAAATCCCTCCATGGAACTCCCGTTCTTAATATCCAAAATACTGCATTGATAAAAGTCCTATTATCTCTTGCTATA
>NZ_BASL01000234.1:0-119 GCF_000648255.1 Candidatus Protochlamydia sp. R18
ACAAGTCTTGCACATCTTTGTCTGAGAGTACAATTAAATCTTTCAATGTAGCTTGTCTGGCCAGATTGCTTGCTAACTGGTTGATGTTGACTCCAAGGAATGGTTTCATAATAGACATT
>NZ_BASL01000233.1:0-77 GCF_000648255.1 Candidatus Protochlamydia sp. R18
AGCTCTCCTTGATAATTTCTCGAAGCAGCTATTTGAACGCTTACTCCCAATAATGTATGGTGGCCTTTAAAGACTTT
>NZ_BASL01000232.1:0-119 GCF_000648255.1 Candidatus Protochlamydia sp. R18
AGTAGATGCGATAACCTCACTGATGATGGATTAGCCCATTTAACACCCTTAAAGGCTTTACAGCATCTCAATCTAAATGGCTGTGTTAATCTCACCGATGCAGGATTAGCCCATTTAAC
>NZ_BASL01000231.1:0-201 GCF_000648255.1 Candidatus Protochlamydia sp. R18
GTGAGATTATAGCAACTACTCAGATCTAGATATTGCAAAGTCGTTAAGGGTGTCAAATGCGCTAATCCATCATCGGTGAGATTATATCTACTCAGATTTAAATGCTGTAAAGCCACTAAGGGCCTCAAATGGGTTAATCCCTCATCAGTGAGATTATTGCAATTACTTAAATCTAAATGCTGCAAAGCTACTAAAGGTTTC
>NZ_BASL01000230.1:0-66 GCF_000648255.1 Candidatus Protochlamydia sp. R18
AAAAAGGCCTCAGATCCTTAAATTGTTTTTGTGGAACAAATAACAAGGATTGAAGCCATGGAAGAA
>NZ_BASL01000229.1:0-91 GCF_000648255.1 Candidatus Protochlamydia sp. R18
TCTAATTCTTTTTTAAACTCCTCACGTTTTTTCTCATCTCTTTCTTTGTAAAATAAGGCCTTTTTTTTAAAGTGATTTTAAGCCTTTTACA
>NZ_BASL01000228.1:0-77 GCF_000648255.1 Candidatus Protochlamydia sp. R18
TCTCTGCCTGGACAAAGGATAACTCTAAAAGGGCACCCATCTTGAGAAGCTAAGACTGTTACTTTCAATCCATAAAA
>NZ_BASL01000227.1:0-77 GCF_000648255.1 Candidatus Protochlamydia sp. R18
ATGTTGATAAATTTAGTAGGAATGAAATTTTTTTACGGAAATATGGAAACGTCCCGAAAATTTCTTATTGAGCATCG
>NZ_BASL01000226.1:0-97 GCF_000648255.1 Candidatus Protochlamydia sp. R18
TGCGCCGATAACCAAATCGAGGTCTTTCAAGAGCCACTGCTTTAATGAGTGCTTTTACTTGTTCATCTCCTTGCCTTTTCGACAACTATCGCCCAAC
>NZ_BASL01000224.1:0-111 GCF_000648255.1 Candidatus Protochlamydia sp. R18
CCAAAATTAGAAATATTCAAAATGACCATCCCAATGAGTGAAATAAATTTTCATTTATAAATGTTTTAACAATATTATTTATAAATAAAAATTATTGCAATAATTATGAGA
>NZ_BASL01000223.1:0-88 GCF_000648255.1 Candidatus Protochlamydia sp. R18
GCTGTAAAGCCGTTAAAGGTGTCAAATGAGCTAATCCATCATCCGTGAGATTCTCGCAAGCGCTTAGATCGAGATGCTGTAAAGCCGT
>NZ_BASL01000222.1:0-312 GCF_000648255.1 Candidatus Protochlamydia sp. R18
TGTAAGGCTTGGGCAGGAAAAAAAACTCATCTCGCGGCAGCCATTGCCAAGCTTAAACGTTTTAGCCTAAGGAAAATAGCAGAGGTGATGGAAGTGGCAAGATCCAATCTTATGGAGCAGCTTAAAGAGCGTTTACCTCATCAGCCAGTCTTTTATTCTAAAGCGGAAAATGAACAGATTTTAGCTTTAATCAAAGAGGTAGTTAAAAACAGGCCGACTTACGGTTATCGCAGGGTCCATGCGATTGTCAATTGCCTTCTCAAAGAGAAAAAACTTAAAGTCATTAATCATAAGCGGGTTTTTAGACTGATG
>NZ_BASL01000221.1:0-86 GCF_000648255.1 Candidatus Protochlamydia sp. R18
GATGATGGATTAGCCCATTTGACACCCTTAACGGCTTTACAGCATCTCGATCTAAGCGCTTGCGAGAATCTCACGGATGATGGATT
>NZ_BASL01000220.1:0-119 GCF_000648255.1 Candidatus Protochlamydia sp. R18
TCGGATTCTAACAATTATGGATGACTTTACTAGGAAAAGTCTTAAGATGGTGGTAGATAACTCGATCAGCGGAGTTCGTGTTGCGAGAGAGCTATCTGAGTTGATAGAGACAGAGGGGA
>NZ_BASL01000219.1:0-119 GCF_000648255.1 Candidatus Protochlamydia sp. R18
AATGGTTTGAATTTTTAATTAATTCAAAAATCCCGAGCTATATTCGAGTTAAAGAAGACTCTCAAGTGTTACACACAAAAGGAAACTACACAGTGGGCTTGAGAGAGATATGTAAGGAA
>NZ_BASL01000218.1:0-109 GCF_000648255.1 Candidatus Protochlamydia sp. R18
TTTGATGAATTCTTCTATTTAATGCGCTCTTACTCAGTTTGTTCATGATATATCGATGCTCAATAAGAAATTTTCGGGACGTTTCCATATTTCCGTAAAAAAATTTCAT
>NZ_BASL01000216.1:0-112 GCF_000648255.1 Candidatus Protochlamydia sp. R18
GAGTTTTGTAGGAAATAAGAAAAATGATCAGTGGTTATGGCTCATCTTGCATAAAAAAAAGTCGTCAAGTGCTTGCTATGCAAGTGGGTCCTCGAGATAAAAAAACCGCTGA
>NZ_BASL01000215.1:0-149 GCF_000648255.1 Candidatus Protochlamydia sp. R18
TTGAAAGTTTAAATATGCTTAAAGAATTGGAGAGAAAAGCTATTATCTTAAAAACAAATATAGAGTTAAAAAAAAGATCTGAGTTGCCATTGGATGTCACATTTTCAGAAAAAGTGATGCACGAAGGAGTCTGTTTATTGGAGAAATTA
>NZ_BASL01000214.1:0-176 GCF_000648255.1 Candidatus Protochlamydia sp. R18
GTGCAAGGATCTCACCGATGCAGGCTTGGCCCATTTGAAAGCCTTAACGGCTTTGCAGTCTCTCAAACTAAGCTGGTGCAGCAATCTCACGGATGTTGGATTAGCGCATTTGACACTTTTAACGGGTTTGCAGCATCTCAATCTAAGCTGGTGCAGCAATCTCACGGATGTTGGAT
>NZ_BASL01000213.1:0-200 GCF_000648255.1 Candidatus Protochlamydia sp. R18
TAGAGTTAAAAGATTCAAATTTCTGTGATTTATATCCCTCTATCAGTTGTTCTTCTAAACGTTTCACCACTTCTGTTAGTCCATAATAATCGGCTAGTTGAATAGAAAAAGAGGTCTCTTCCAAGGGAACTTTAAAGTTAACATCCATGACCCAATTAAGCAGATGCGTAAACTCCTTTTGTGTCAAAGCGAGAGGATGT
>NZ_BASL01000212.1:0-118 GCF_000648255.1 Candidatus Protochlamydia sp. R18
AGTATTTAAGGAAATTAAAAATGGCAGGCTAGCGGTCCGGTTTTATAGGGGCAACTCCAGATCTGAGGCCTTTTTATTTACATCTAAATTTTATTTTAACTTAGTTATTTGCAACTTA
>NZ_BASL01000211.1:0-66 GCF_000648255.1 Candidatus Protochlamydia sp. R18
CGTTAAAGGTGTCAAATGGGCTAATCCATCATCCGTGAGATTGCTGCACGCGCTTAGATCGAGATG
>NZ_BASL01000209.1:0-77 GCF_000648255.1 Candidatus Protochlamydia sp. R18
AAACAAATGTTTTAAATGATGCAGAGGTCTTTTGTCATTTAAATTTTATTCTTCTTATTCATTATCAAAGGGATAAA
>NZ_BASL01000208.1:0-110 GCF_000648255.1 Candidatus Protochlamydia sp. R18
TTGAATGAAAGAAAGGATATCTTCCAAAGGAACAAAAGAAATAGAATATTCCAGGCAATTGAGCAGATGAGTAAACTCTGTTTGCGTCAAAGTGAGAGGATCTTGAAGGG
>NZ_BASL01000207.1:0-108 GCF_000648255.1 Candidatus Protochlamydia sp. R18
TTGTGGTCGGGGCAATTTCAAGAAACCCTGCAACATCCTCTGGCTTTGACACAAAAAGACTTTACGCTTTTGCTCAATTGTGTCATGAATGCTAACTTTAATGTTCCT
>NZ_BASL01000205.1:0-98 GCF_000648255.1 Candidatus Protochlamydia sp. R18
GGAGAGGAATTTAGAGGGTATAATGTCAGTAAACGAGACTATTTTTATGGATTGAAAGTCACAGTCTTAGCTTCTCAAGATGGATGCCCTTTTAGAGT
>NZ_BASL01000204.1:0-101 GCF_000648255.1 Candidatus Protochlamydia sp. R18
AAGTCCTATTATCTCTTGCTATACCACCCCAAGCCCCTCTTCTTCCTGGCAAATGAGGTTCCAGTAAATTCCAAACTCTGTCGGATATATCATGTCTTCTG
>NZ_BASL01000203.1:0-89 GCF_000648255.1 Candidatus Protochlamydia sp. R18
TTTATTAAATCCTTTAACTAACCCAGAAGAATTAAATGCTTCAGAGGACACTTTCCCAAGGGAAATTGAGTCCTCCACACAACCTTCAG
>NZ_BASL01000202.1:0-119 GCF_000648255.1 Candidatus Protochlamydia sp. R18
GGAGCTCCATGGAGGGATTTGCCTCCAGATTGCGGTGGTTGGAGCAATACTCATCGGCGTTTTATCCGATGGCGCAATCAGAGAGTCTGGGAAAGGTTGCTTGAGGTGCTGATTGACGA
>NZ_BASL01000201.1:0-401 GCF_000648255.1 Candidatus Protochlamydia sp. R18
AGCAGAGCAGCATCGCTTATTGTTAATGGCTGCCTAAAAACCCAAAATTCAGGTTACTAAATTATTTTCCTAAATCCTTAAGTTAGGGAATTCCTTATTTAAGGAGATTCAAACTATACAACTATTGATCTTAGAACACTTAAAATCTAAATGCTGAAGAGCCTACATAAAACCAACCAATAATCGGAATAAATTCTAAACTTTCAATATTGTTAATAAACAGATTTAAAGCACACCTTTAATATCTACCTAAAGGATAAATTTTCTCTTAAAATTTGACTGCCTATTTTAACTTATTAATATTGCCATAATTTTTATCTATCCATCATACTGTTAAGACAGCTATAAATGAAAATTTATTTCACTCATTGGGATGGTCATTTTGAATATTTCTAATTTTG
>NZ_BASL01000200.1:0-529 GCF_000648255.1 Candidatus Protochlamydia sp. R18
TGTAAATAGTACCGACTTGAAACTAATCAAAAAATAAATTCAAGGCAAATAAAATTAATTATTTCTAATTGAGATACGCTTAATTTTTCTTAAAAATAATGATAAAAAAAGAAGAAAATTTTCCTGCTTCGCGTTAGTGATCGGATAACACTATCGTTTTATATAAAAACCCTTATTAAAATTTTATAAGCTAAACCATAAAAAGAAATAGACAAATGAAAATGAGTAAACTAAATTTTTGATTTTTACGCAGTTATTAGCAATAGTCAATATTGTTCTGCTAAATTTATAAATGGCTTTTTAGGTTGACTAGTATGAGGGGCAGTTTCGGCTAGTATTAATTAAAACGTTAGTTTAACGTAAGCTATCTTCAGGATATATTCTGAGACCTCTTTTCTGTTGGAAGATTTTGTTTTCCAGAACAAAAACTAACGAAAGAGGTCAAAATGAACGAAATAGAGATGATTAAACTGTTTTGTCTTGTGGATGATTTTTCTAATCAATTTCACCAAATGTGTTCCCAAAAACA
>NZ_BASL01000199.1:0-189 GCF_000648255.1 Candidatus Protochlamydia sp. R18
ATTGATGACACTAAATTTGTTAGAGAAGGCTTGCAAATTACGCTTAGGAAATCGAAAACCGACTAAGAAGGGAAGGGGAGAGTTATTGCTATTTCTTATGGATCAAACATTCTCACTTGCTCTGTCAGAGCCTTAAATGATTGGCTTAATTGTTCTAAAATTAGCGAAGGGCCATTATTTCGACCGATC
>NZ_BASL01000198.1:0-69 GCF_000648255.1 Candidatus Protochlamydia sp. R18
AAAACAAACTTTTATTAAATCCTTTAACTAACCCAGAAGAATTAAATGCTTCAGAGGACACTTTCCCAA
>NZ_BASL01000197.1:0-190 GCF_000648255.1 Candidatus Protochlamydia sp. R18
AAAACAAACTTTTATTAAATCCTTTAACTAACCCAGAAGAATTAAATGCTTCAGAGGACCCTTCCCCAAAGGAAATTGAGTCATCCACACAACCTTCAGGCTTTGTCTCATCACCCCAGGAACTTAGACGAACGCGCACTCAGGAATCTATTAATAAATTTGAGGATGAAAACAAACTTTTATTAAATCC
>NZ_BASL01000196.1:0-354 GCF_000648255.1 Candidatus Protochlamydia sp. R18
TTTAAAAGCTCTTTTAATTCGATTAAACTCTTTTCAGTAGAGTTAAAGGGTTCAAATCTTTGTGATTTGTATCCATCAATCAGCTGTTCTTCTAAATTTGTTATCACTTCTGTTAGTTCATAATAATCGGCTAGTTGAATGGCAGAAGGGATTTCTTCTAAGGAAACTTTAAAGTTATCGTCCATCAGGCAATTGAGCAAAAGCGTAAAGTCTTTTTGTATTAAAGCGAGAGGATGTTGTAGGGTTTCTTGAAATTGCCCTGACCACAGATTCTTAAAATAAGGCGATTTGTCCCTTAACAAAGCTAGCTGAGAATGAGAAATAATCAGAGAAGTTCCCTCTTGAAAGTTTAAT
>NZ_BASL01000195.1:0-76 GCF_000648255.1 Candidatus Protochlamydia sp. R18
AAGGCGACATGAACACGATCACCATTTAAGCATTGAATAGAGAAGCTGTCTGAGCACCACCGTGTATTGCTGTAGA
>NZ_BASL01000194.1:0-97 GCF_000648255.1 Candidatus Protochlamydia sp. R18
CAAGGTCTTGAACTATTTACTACCCTAAGATCGAATATGAAGCAGAATCTTATGAAGTTGACAGACAAAATTCTTCTTAGAAAACGAGCTATTATTG
>NZ_BASL01000193.1:0-79 GCF_000648255.1 Candidatus Protochlamydia sp. R18
GAAAGTTCTTTCGAAATATACCCCTTATCACCAAATAGTTTCCCAAAAATCCCTTTCGACAAAGTTTCGGCAATAGAAA
>NZ_BASL01000192.1:0-120 GCF_000648255.1 Candidatus Protochlamydia sp. R18
GCATAAACCATCTCCGAGGAAGCATGTCCAGTCACACGCATAATATCGCTGTCTTGGAATTCCTGCTGTTTAAGATAAGTGACAGCAGATGCCCTCAAGACGTGCGGGGTGATTTTAAAC
>NZ_BASL01000191.1:0-153 GCF_000648255.1 Candidatus Protochlamydia sp. R18
TTTTTTTGGCCTTTCAACAGGACTCTCAGTTGCGTCTACTAAAATCACTTCCTATTCGACATCGCTTTTTACTAACGCTTTACGGTCAGGTAAATTGAAATGTCCGCTTTTAATCAATGTGTTCTCAACAAAACGAATGTTATAATAACAATT
>NZ_BASL01000190.1:0-174 GCF_000648255.1 Candidatus Protochlamydia sp. R18
TAGAGGAAATAAAGAGAATAATTCAGCAAAATCGAGATTTAATGCAGGAACTAGGAAAAGAAAAAGAGCCTGAAGATGCTTTTTTAAGAAAAAACTATACAAACACTTCAAAAAAAATAATTAAATGGTCAATAAACTCTCAGTTTAGATTAATTCATTATCCTGTGTCTAGCA
>NZ_BASL01000189.1:0-75 GCF_000648255.1 Candidatus Protochlamydia sp. R18
CACAACCTTCAGGCTTTTTCTCTTCACCTCAAGAACTTAGACGAACGCGCACTCAGGAAACTATTGATAATCTTG
>NZ_BASL01000188.1:0-148 GCF_000648255.1 Candidatus Protochlamydia sp. R18
TGGAACGATGAAAGAGAAGCAAAATCGTTAGCACTTCACTTAAAGGTCTTCTAAAAGTTTTTTTGCGGATTTTTCTTTTCGTCTACTCCATTTGTTTTTGGGAACACATTTGGTGAAATTGATTAGAAAAATCATCCACAAGACAAAA
>NZ_BASL01000187.1:0-102 GCF_000648255.1 Candidatus Protochlamydia sp. R18
GCTTAGATCTAGATGCTGCAAACTCGTTAAAGGTGTCAAATGGGCTAATCCATCATCGGAGAGATATCCACATCCGCTTAAATCTAGATGCAGCAAAGCCGT
>NZ_BASL01000186.1:0-222 GCF_000648255.1 Candidatus Protochlamydia sp. R18
ATACGTTTAGCAAATACCTACTATGTTTATCGATCAACTAGATCAGCTAGTTGGTCGATGACCTTTTCTATTTTATGCGTGTCAGTTCCTTCCTTGCTTTGATTACCTTTGACATTGCCCCATAATTAGGTCCATTTTAAAATAGAAAATTTTACTACCTATTCATTAATTGTTTTTAGCTCATAAGTCTTTCTAAATTCTTCCGGAGAAAGACCATCTAGC
>NZ_BASL01000185.1:0-258 GCF_000648255.1 Candidatus Protochlamydia sp. R18
TAAAATGTTATGCAGCTCGCATATGTGTTTCATAGTACCTCTAGAGTGGTTTCTGAAGTGTTATGTCACATATCGCGAGTTTTTTTACATTTTCAAAAAAATTGTCCTGTACAGAGGGGTATCAAATGCCTTTTTTGCCTCTCTATTTACCAGATTTGAATCCAATAAAATTATTCTGGGATAATTTAAAGAGAATTCTTAGATAGTGTAGTCACGAGACTTCTGCCCATATAACTGGTCGAGAATACGATAAAGATC
>NZ_BASL01000184.1:0-81 GCF_000648255.1 Candidatus Protochlamydia sp. R18
AGAGAAGCTGTCTGAGCACCATCGTGTATTGCTGTAGAGAGTCTCTACTTTGCCTGTATGTAAGCGTTTAGGACGCCTGTT
>NZ_BASL01000183.1:0-119 GCF_000648255.1 Candidatus Protochlamydia sp. R18
GAGTATACGAAAAGAAAAATCCGCAAAAGAACTTTTAGAATACCTTTAAGTGAAGTGCTGACGATTTTGCTTCTCTTTCATCGCTCCAATGACAGAACATTTAAGCACTTTTACTTAAA
>NZ_BASL01000182.1:0-66 GCF_000648255.1 Candidatus Protochlamydia sp. R18
CGTTAAAGGTGTCAAATGGGCTAATCCATCATCCGTGAGATTGCTGCACGCGCTTAGATTGAGATG
>NZ_BASL01000181.1:0-162 GCF_000648255.1 Candidatus Protochlamydia sp. R18
GATTTGAAAGTGCCTTAAGTCCGCATAAATTCATTTGTTTAAGATTAAATTTTCTATTTCTAGGTTATTTTCCATTTCTAGGTTATATTGTTCAATTCTGTGGAATTTTAAGAATCGATTGCTACTAAAGTGCATATATAATTAGGTGATTTGGATTTATGA
>NZ_BASL01000180.1:0-77 GCF_000648255.1 Candidatus Protochlamydia sp. R18
TACATCCTTTCGATTGGATACAAAGATTGGCCAAATACAAAACTGTCTACTTCGGAAATTATGTTGATAAATTTAGT
>NZ_BASL01000179.1:0-116 GCF_000648255.1 Candidatus Protochlamydia sp. R18
CTGCTTTGTCGAACCTCTCCAACGATTTTTTTTTAAAACTTGTTCTAGAATACTTTCAGGAGTTTGTTGATCTTTTTTGGACCAAAGAGTGAAATAATAATAGCATATTTCCCATT
>NZ_BASL01000178.1:0-300 GCF_000648255.1 Candidatus Protochlamydia sp. R18
CTTCAGAAATATTGGAAATTTGCTCAGGAGTTTGCTGCTGATGAATAGAAGATTTTTCTCTATTCACAGTTTCAACTGAACAAGTTTGCTTTTTCTGAAAAAAATCATTTTCTTCACTTGGAAAATAATGATGTTCAAATCCATTTAATCCATTTATCATAAATATCTCCTTTGTCTGCAATTTAATAATGATCATTTAAAATTTTTAACGTTTTGCCAACTTCATTACTTTAGCAAATGTATTATTTAATGTAAGTTGCAAATAACTAATTTATTAAAAAATTTGTTGCAACTGCTACT
>NZ_BASL01000177.1:0-193 GCF_000648255.1 Candidatus Protochlamydia sp. R18
ACATTTCTCTCACTTCCGCCCAAGCCGACGCAGCCAGCTTTGGCAAGCCCCCGACGTTTAAAGAAATCCAACAGCGTGAAGAATACTCCCCCGAAAAAGCCCAAAGCGAGCTTTTTGCGTTTACCTTAAACCGGTGCGCTTCCCATGTTTTGTTTGGCGAAAACCAAGAAGGAGAGTGGATTGAAGCAGATTT
>NZ_BASL01000176.1:0-64 GCF_000648255.1 Candidatus Protochlamydia sp. R18
CTCAACTTCTGACAGTTGATAATAATCGGCTAGTTGAATGAAAGAAAGGATATCTTCCAAAGGA
>NZ_BASL01000175.1:0-119 GCF_000648255.1 Candidatus Protochlamydia sp. R18
ACTTCACTTAAAGGTATTCTAAAAGTTCTTTTGCGGATTTTTCTTTTCGTATACTCCATGTGTTTTTGGGAACACATTTGGTGAAATCTATTAGAAAAATCATCAACAAGACAAAACAG
>NZ_BASL01000173.1:0-86 GCF_000648255.1 Candidatus Protochlamydia sp. R18
TATTGTGGCAAACATCTATCGATGGAAAATCAATAAAAGCAATTCCTGTGATTTCTCCTCTTTTGTCCAAAAGATAAGCAAATAGA
>NZ_BASL01000172.1:0-65 GCF_000648255.1 Candidatus Protochlamydia sp. R18
AGAACCACAAACGCCAAAATGACCAGATTTAAGCTTGTATTCAATTTTCTTTCGCAGTTTTTCCA
>NZ_BASL01000171.1:0-220 GCF_000648255.1 Candidatus Protochlamydia sp. R18
TTTAAAAGCTCTTTTAATTCGATTAAACTCTTTTCAGTAGAGTTAAAGGGTTCAAATCTCTGTGATTTATATCCCTCTACCAGCTGTGCTTCTAAATTTTTCACCACTTCTGCTAGTCCATAATATTCGGCTAGTTGGATGGCAGAAGTGATTTCTTCTAAAGGAACATTAAAGTTAGCATTCATGACACAATTGAGCAAAAGCGTAAAGTCTTTTTGTG
>NZ_BASL01000170.1:0-99 GCF_000648255.1 Candidatus Protochlamydia sp. R18
TAAGGGTGTTAAATGGGCTAATCCATCATCAGTGAGGTTATCGCATCTACTCAGATTGAGATGCTGCAAAGCCTTTAAGGGTGTTAAATGGGCTAATCC
>NZ_BASL01000169.1:0-124 GCF_000648255.1 Candidatus Protochlamydia sp. R18
TGAAAAAACATATCAAGAAGGTCAATCTGTTTCCCAAATAGCAAGAAGATATGATATAATACCACGTCAACTTTTTGCATGGAGAAGGCAAATGGAACAAGGAGCACTACAAGGAATTAGCAGC
>NZ_BASL01000168.1:0-150 GCF_000648255.1 Candidatus Protochlamydia sp. R18
ATTAAATGCTTCAGAGGACACTTTCCCAAGGGAAATTGAGTCCTCCACACAACCTTCAGTTTGTTTCTCTTCACCCCAGGAACTTAGAAGGACGCGCACTCAGGAATCTATTAATAAATTTGAGGATGAAAACAAACTTTTATTAAATCC
>NZ_BASL01000167.1:0-84 GCF_000648255.1 Candidatus Protochlamydia sp. R18
TTAGTTGAATTTAATCTTGCACATAAGATATAGTTTGAGTTAAAAAAGTTATGGCATATTCCAAAGATTTAAGGCAAAAAGCAC
>NZ_BASL01000166.1:0-97 GCF_000648255.1 Candidatus Protochlamydia sp. R18
AATCCATCATCCGTGAGATTGCTGCACGCGCTTAGATTGAGATGCTGTAAAGCCGTTAAAGGTGTCAAATGCGCTAAGCCTGCATCAGTGAGTTTTC
>NZ_BASL01000165.1:0-137 GCF_000648255.1 Candidatus Protochlamydia sp. R18
GTCAGAGAAGTTCCCTCTTGAAAGCTTAGTTGAATTTCATCAGATGAAGGTGAAAGAGCGGGAGCTTGAATCGTTGAGGCACTAGTTTCTTCTAGATTAGACAAAGAATTGTCTAAGGGGGTATTTTCATTCTCAAC
>NZ_BASL01000163.1:0-84 GCF_000648255.1 Candidatus Protochlamydia sp. R18
TTCATGGGTATTTGATGAATTCTTCTATTTAATGCGCTCTTACTCAGTTTATTCATGATATATCTATGCTCAATAAGAAATTTT
>NZ_BASL01000162.1:0-68 GCF_000648255.1 Candidatus Protochlamydia sp. R18
ATCTAAGCGCGTGCAGCAATCTCACGGATGATGGATTAGCCCATTTGACACCCTTAACGGCTTTACAG
>NZ_BASL01000161.1:0-129 GCF_000648255.1 Candidatus Protochlamydia sp. R18
CTTACTGACGCTGGATTAGCACACTTGCGACCTTTAGTGGCTTTAACGCATTTAGATCTGAGTTACAACCACCATTTTACGGATGCAGGATTAGCCCATTTGGCACCTTTGGTGGCTTTACAGCATTTG
>NZ_BASL01000160.1:0-95 GCF_000648255.1 Candidatus Protochlamydia sp. R18
TCTCTGCCTGGACAAAGGATAACTCTAAAAGGGCACCCATCTTGAGAAGCTAAGACTGTGACTTTCAATCCATAAAAATATTCTCGTTTACTGAC
>NZ_BASL01000159.1:0-119 GCF_000648255.1 Candidatus Protochlamydia sp. R18
AATTTTTTTGAAAATGTAAAAAAACTCGCGATATGTGACATAATACTTCAGAAACCACTTTAGAGGTACTATGAAACACATATGCGAGCTGCATAACATTTTAGGTCAATATTTTAATT
>NZ_BASL01000158.1:0-68 GCF_000648255.1 Candidatus Protochlamydia sp. R18
GTGTTTAGCCCCGATGCAAGTAAAAACGGGCAATCCTTGCGCTGGATCTTCTCCCAAGGCTATTATTT
>NZ_BASL01000157.1:0-131 GCF_000648255.1 Candidatus Protochlamydia sp. R18
AAATTGAGTCATCCACACAACCTTCAGGTTTTTTCTCTTCACCTCAGGAACATAGAAGAACGCTCACTCAGGAAACTATTGATAAACTTGAGGATGAAAACAAGCTTTTATTAAATTTTTTAATTAACCTA
>NZ_BASL01000156.1:0-163 GCF_000648255.1 Candidatus Protochlamydia sp. R18
ATTTAAGGCAAAAAGCACTCAACTATTTAGAAACTGGACATTCTGCAGAAGAAGTCAGACAAGTTTTCGGTATAGCGTTAAGAACAGTGTTTAACTGGCTGAAACGTCAAAGAAATGGGTGTTTAGAAGATAAACCAAGAAAAAGACACCCAATTAAAATTGA
>NZ_BASL01000155.1:0-182 GCF_000648255.1 Candidatus Protochlamydia sp. R18
GGAGCAAAAATTTTAGATTGGCATTTAGCTGCTATAAAGCTTTCCCTTGCAAAACGATGGCCAGATACGGCTGAATAAACTTTCTCTCCTCTAAAAGCTCACCCACCATGACGTTGTAGATACTCATTGATTCCACTTTCATCAAGATAAACACGATCTTCTTCTGCTATCTTTTCTAATTC
>NZ_BASL01000154.1:0-21735 GCF_000648255.1 Candidatus Protochlamydia sp. R18
CTAGTAGCAGTTGCAACAAATTTTTTAATAAATTAGTTATTTGCAACTTACATTAATTACATAAAAAATTGGAAACTTAGTCATAAACAGTATGGCCTAAACAATGAAAATATTAATCGCAATTGTATTCATTTTATTAATTCTACTTCAGATCGGTCTATTTTTATTTGATTTCCATTTATTTCAATCTCCTTCTCAACCTTTGCAACCTATGCCATGTCATTTGAAATTCATCGCTCTCAACCTGAATGGGATATGTTAATCAAGTATTTATACAAAGAAGTCGTTTCACCTCTTCAAAATTAAGTTTCTATGCAAAATCTTTTTGATTTATTTGAGCATCGAAGCCTTAGAGGGTAATTAATTTTATGGTTCTTAATCCTCGTACTGCTTCCGCTTATTTGGACGACTTTTATTTCCTATGAATTATCCAAAAAAGTGATCCTAGACCAATCAACCAATCATTTGAAAGCACTAAGTTTGCGTCAAGCTCAATTAATAGAAACTTATTTTAAAGAAAAGGAAAGAAATGCGTGCGGCCTATTTAGCTAAAGATCAGACCTTATCAATTGCCACTCAAGCTTTTAAAAAAGCCTTAGCGGCAGGTTCAAATTCTTCTCAATATCAATTATTGAAAACGCATTATCAATCATTACTCGCCTTTAAAACGGAACAAAGATTTTTCGACTCTTTAAAAAGATGGGAAATAGGATCACTGAATGGATTGATTGATCATATTTTAGACCATCTTCATCATTTACTTCTGGCGCTGCTCATTCCGATGATATTACCCTTCTCTGCTTAAAACAACTTAAGTTAACCGGTTTAGTTGCTTTACAACTCACCTACAATCTGTTAAACTTCTTTCAAAATTCATTGTTGAGGTTAAAATGCGTTACCCTGAGCATTTATTAAAGTTAATTCATATTTTGAAAAAATTTCCGGGTGTGGGCCATAAAAGTGCCGAGCGTTTTGCCTTTCATCTATTAAATTGGCCGATGGAGCATCTCATTGAATTAAGCGAAACTGTCAAAAATACAAAAGACAAAATAAAACAATGTTTGAACTGCGGCTGTTTAATAGATGAAGCAGCTTGTTATTTTTGTGATATTAATCAGCGAGACTCGCAAATTATTTGCGTGACAGCTTTCCCGCGTGATGTGTTTTCAATTGAAGAAACTCACGAATATCGGGGTTTATATCACGTTTTAGGAGGGGTATTATCTCCTTTAGAAAATCGTGGACCAGAACATTTATCAATTTCTCGACTAAAGCATAGAATCCAAGACTTACAAATTAAAGAAGTTGTTATTGCTTTAGATTCTACTTTAGAAGGAGATGCGACAGCCCTATTCCTCAAACAAGAATTGGCTGCCGACGATATTCAGATTTCTCGTCTTGCGTTTGGCCTTCCTATGGGGAGCTCACTAGATTATGTAGATGGAGGAACTTTAGCCAGAGCATTAGCAGGGCGCAGTCGTTTCTAAAATTAATTTAAACATTTTTTTATGGAAAAGTGGTTTCGGTACTTGATCCGTATGCAGAACTTCCAATTTTTTGTTAGCCTTTTCGTAAAATTCATAACTTGAATTTGAAAGAAACCGATCAAATTCTTCTGAGTAGTTAAATTAGCCATCATTCCAAGTAAATTACGCTCAGGCGAGTTGGAACCACGAGTTGTCCAACAGCTAGATCCGCCACTTTGCTTAGCTACTTTTTTCACATGTTCAAGCAAAGTATCGAAATTCAGCCAACTTTTCAGCAAGAAGATAGTCGGCAAAAAAAGCTGTAGCATACACTTGTGTGCTTTAGCGGACACTTCTTCTAGTTTGCCTTAAGCATTTAAAGCTTCTGAATTCTCTTTTAATACATCGTTAATAATCGATTGAATTCTAAAAACAACGGCTGACTTGCTTTGATTGATTTTTATTTAAATATGCAATTTAAAATATTATTGATGATAAAAATTTCACCAACAACTGGCATAATTTTCCCTTTTGTTATCTAATATTATATATTAGATATTATAAAAAATAAACAAATCTAAAAAAATTCAATGTTGTTATTCTCATTTTGATGAAATTTCTCAATAAACTGAAATAGAGACCCTAACATTCTCAAAAAAAGCTAGCCATTCCGAAAACAAGTGAGTTCTAGTTGCAAAATAGCTCTCATTCGCCTATGATCACTTAACTTTTCTATGTGTACTCACTTGAATGAAGGGTTTTTCTCTAAAATTTGCGTTCAAGTTAATAATGATGCAAAGAGGCTTTCTTTTTTGCCAACGCTTAAGGTTTGTTATGTTGAAGAAAATTTTTTTTACGTTTTATTGCTTTTCCTTCCTTTTTCTTCATGCTGTATATGGCCAAATTCTACAGTTTGAAAATCAAGCTATTAATAAAATAGAGATCCAAGTTCATAGTTGTGCGGGCATCATTACCGATAATCAAACCTTAATGAGTCGTTTACGTACACAACCTGGAGGATTTTTTTCTCAAGCTGATTTTGATGAAGATTTAAAAACATTGGCTCAAGAATTCGATCGAGTTGATCCAATCGTCAATACAACAGAAGAAAAAGTATCGATTACACTTAATCTTTGGCCAAAACCAACAATTCGAAATATTCATTGGTGTGGAAACCATCGAGTGAGCACTAATCGCCTTCAAAAAGAGTTAGGGATTGGGTGTTTTGTCACTTTTGAGCGCCAAGCCTTTAATCAAGCTTTTCACAAATTGAAGGCTTACTACATTCGCAAAGGCTTTTTTGAAGCTCAATTAAATTATCATGTCGAACTTAATTCTGAAACAAATGAAGTAAACATTACCATTGAAATTCAAGAAGGACGTTCAGGAAAAATACAAGAAATCGATTTTGTAAATTTTAGTGAAAAAGAAGAGCACGAAATATTAAGTCAAATGGTGACTAAAAAATATAATATTTTTCTAAGCTGGTTTAGCGAGGAAGGCACCTATAACGAAGACGCTATCCAACAAGATCGACTCATTATTACCAATTATTTGCAAAATCAAGGTTATGCAGATGCTTCTGTTGAAATCAACGTCATGGAAGCTAGTAAAACAGATCGAATCATTGTAACGATCATCGCCGATAAAGGAGAACGGTACTATTTTGGCCGTTTATCTTTTGAAGGCAACCAAATTATTTGTGATGAAGAAATCGATCGACTTTTTGGTATTCGTCAAGGAGAATTTTTCTCAATCGAAAGTATTCGAGAGACAATAGAAACATTAACTGATGCTTATGGTCGTTTAGGATATGTTGACGCAATCATCGATTTTGAACCAGAGTTAGATGAGCGTGACTACAAATATCATGTTAACTTTAAAATTGAAGAAGGTGAACAATTTTATGTAGGATTGGTTCGCGTCTTCGGAAACCTTTCGACGAAAACATCTGTGATCCTTCATGAAACACTGATGATTCCTGGAGAAATATTTAATACGATTAAATTAAAAGCCACAGAGCAAAGGCTTATTAACATTGGTTATTTCAAACATGTTAACGTTTATATTGTTAAAGGAACAGAATCTACATTAGGAAACAACTATAGAGATGTTTATATCGAGGTCGAGGAAACGAATACAGGACAATTTAGCGCTTTTGTTGGTTATAGTAGTGTGGAAGAGCTTTTTGGAGGAATCAACATTACTGAAAGAAACTTTAATCATGAAGGTTTCTATTATCTCTGGCGAGATGGATTAAGAGCGTTAAGAGGTGGAGGAGAATATGCACAGTTTAACATACAAATAGGACAAAAAAGCCGAAACTATACTTTTTCTTGGACAAAACCCTATTTTATGGATACAAAATGGACGATTGGTTTTGACTTATCTAAAGCAAGCACTCGCTATATTTCTAAAGACTATGATCTTGATACAGTTTCTTTAATATTAAGAGCTAATTATAATATCAACCAATTCGTTCGCTTTGGAGTTCAATACCGACTAAAAAATGGTGTTGTTCATTTAGGTCATCGGGGAGATCACATTCCTAAATTAGAACATGATGCACATATTCATGGATTAATATCCGCTATCGGAACCTCTTTAAATTATGACTCTACAGATCATCCTATTAAACCAACAGCAGGATTTAGATCGAAACTCTTAATCGAATATGCTGGCTTAGGCGGTGATCACCAATTTTTTAGCTTAGGGTATTTTAATTCTTATTATTATCCGGTTGGAAGCAGAATGGTATTAAAATATCGAGCCGACTTGCGTTTTATTCAACCTATGGGCCACACGCGCTATGATATTTTACCTTTAGATGAGCGTATTTTTTTAGGGGGAGACTACAACGTGCGAGGTTTTAGACCTTATCGATTAGGTCCTCAGTATAGGAATACACATGTACCTCGCGGAGGACTTTCAATGCAGTTTTACTCAGTCGAATTATCGAGAAAAATTATGGGTGAATTTGAAATTTTTACTTTTCTAGATGCAGGTCATCTTTCTGAGGACACATGGGAATTTGGTCGAATGAGTGTATCTGTAGGATATGGAACTCGATTTAAGCTGCTAGCTAGCGTTCCTCCAATTACCCTTGGAATGGGATATCCTTTAAATGCAAAAAATCGAAGTGAAGTAAAAAAATTCTTTTTTTCTTTAGGTGGAAATTTTTAAACAACATTTTCGGAACTAAATTGTTCATTAGCTGAAAATAATGGCGGTTCTGAAGAACTATAGATGAAATGTGAGTATTTACAAGGAGAAGACTTATGAAAAATCTACGTCAATTACTATTAACTCTATTTTGTACCTTTGTCGTTTCAACGTCGGCATTTGCCCAAACAACTTCCCAACCTTTAAAGATTGGAATTGTCAATGCAAAAAAATGCTTGGATGAATCTAAATTAGGTAAGGAAGAACAAGCAAATTTTGACAAAATGAAAAAACAAATGGAGTCTATCCTTCAAGATAAAGAACGTGATTTAGAAGAACTTGAAAGCAAAATCAATGATGAAGATTACATGGATAGCATTTCGGAAGAAGCTGCTAGCGAACTAAAACGTAAAAAACGAAATCTAAAAAATGAAGGGCTGCAACTTCAAAATCAATATATTCAAACTTTACAGCAAGCCAATCTTAAAATCGTACAAAAATTAACAGACACAATCGCAAAAGCCTCTAGTCAAGTTGCTCAAGATACTACAATTGGCCAAGCTGTGGATGTGATTTTTAGCGATGAAGCTTGTACCTATTTTGCTCCTGGACTAGATGTTACTGATCGTGTTGTCACTAAAATGAATGCTATCTATGATAATGAACAAAAAGAAGCCTCTAAAAAATAGATATTTGTAAATAAAGTAAAAATTAGCTTGAAAGTACGCTTTTTCGACTAATACCAAATCGAAAAAATAACATTTATTTTTTCGATTTGGTAAAATTGTTAATTTGAGTGAAAATTTTTATTGGTTAAAAACTAGTGGGATATGAACGAGAAAAAACATTTTACCTTACAAGAACTTGCTCTTTTAACGGACTGTAAACTTGTTGGTAACCCATCACAAATCATCAAGAGCGTAGCAGATCTAGAAAATGCCTCAGAAGAAGATGCTTCATTTTTTGCTAATAATCGTTATCTACAATCCTTAAAAGAGTCTCAGGCAGGGGTTGTTTTTGTCGACTTACAAACTCCGCTAATAGAAGGGAAAAACTATCTTTTATCTGAAAATCCTTCCCGCTCATTTCAACATTTAATTGATACATTATATCCTCAAAAAAAACACCCCTCGGGATTTACGGGTATTCACACTTCTGCTGTTATACATCCGACGGCAGAAATTGGAAATAAAGTCACGATTTGCCCGCAAGCAGTCATTGATGAAGGAGTAAAGATTGGTTCAGGCTCATTTATTGGTGCTGGAGTCTATATAGGATCATACTCTGAAATTGGAGAAGATTGTACCATTCATCCGCGTGTCGTTATTAGAGAAAAATGTTATTTAGGTAATCGAGTTATCTTACAACCAGGTGTTGTTATTGGCTCTTGCGGATTTGGCTATACAACTAACCAACAAGGACAACACATCAAACTGAATCAAGTTGGCAATGTGTGGATTGAAAATGATGTAGAAATTGGTGCTAATACAACAATAGATCGAGCACGTTTTAAAAGTACCCGTATTGGTCAAGGAACAAAAATTGACAATCTTGTCCAAATTGCTCATGGCGTGACAATTGGATCATATAATATCATTGTTTCCCAAACAGGAATTGCGGGTTCCACCACAACAGGTAAATATGTTGTTATTGCTGGGCAAGCTGCTATCGCAGGACATCTACACTTAAAAGATCATGTGGTGGTAGCAGGCAAAAGTGGGGTTACGAAGTCTTTAAGTACCGGTAAATATAGTGGTATTCCCGCTATGCCAATAAAAGACTATAACCGCAACCAAGTTTTTTTAAGAAAAATTGAAATTTACATCAACCAAATCAAAAACCTTGAAAAAAGGGTGCTAGAATTGGAATCTCAAAACTGAATTAGCTCTTGAGAAATGAGGAAGATCTTATTCAATCGGATAATTAGATAAAGTTAAAAGATTCTCGATTCATTCATCTAAAATGTTAATCAATTCTTAAACTAATAACAGATACATTGTCATTGTCATAATCATTGTGTTTACTCAAAGCAAAATTTGCAATTTCTTGAGCAATGTTCATTTGTTCATTATCCCAAGTGTGTTGAATGACTGTTTCTATCAGTTGATTCATTTGTTTAGTAAGAAAATTCCAAACACCGTCACAAGCTACAATAAGGCGATCCCCTTGCTGTAATTGTATCATGGATACAATAGGTTCTTGGCTAACAAGAGGGATGGCTTGATCAGAACAAAACTGACGGTCACCAATTGAACGACTTGGTTGAAGAGTTCCCGCTCCCTTCAAACTTATACTCTTGAAATCTCTAGATAAAGTAAGTCTACCTAAATGCTGTTGACAGTAAGTATTTATTCGTTTGAAATCTTTTTTTGAAGACCATTTTCGTACGCAAGATAGTGGTGTGGCTTTAATAAGGGCTTTCCGCTGCCGAAAATGCCAAACTTCACTATCACCTAAAGTAGCAACAACTGTTTTAAGAGTTTTCCGGCAAACATAACAAACAACAGCAGTACTTCCTCCAACTAATTTTCCGTTGATGGAGTCAATTTTTTTAGTAATCACTTCTTGATGAATATCTTTAAATAATTTTTTAAATACTTCTATCATATCTTCTGAATCAGATTTTCTTTCAACAAAAAGCTTTTGCACCCTTTCAGAAACATAGTGAGCGACTTGCCCGTTTTCTCCATGCCCATCAAAAACACCTAGTAATTCTCCATCAGGCAGGGAAAGATGAAAATGCGCATCTTCCATCGTTGGGCGAAAACACCCTTGCTCTGCTGCACTGGTAACGCTAAACTTCACATTTTCTGCTATCGCTCGTAAAGGTCTTGTTAATTCTTTGGCTATTTCTGATGCATCCTCAATTTTCTCGACTAATTTATGTTCAAAAATAGCTTTTTTCAGATTTTTAATCATTTTAAGTTCTACAGCTGTATGAGCAGGTAAAGAGAGAGCTTCAGATAATAAAATGGATGAATTCTCGGTTGTCGAATTGCTATTTAAGCCTTTTGTTTCCACAAAAACTGCCAACTTCTTGTTTCCTTTTTCTCTTTTTATCGCATTAGATAAGAAAATTTGGTTTGTGGAATTGGTAGAGTATAAGTGATTTTTTGAAAGTTGAGTGGCAATAACAATAATTCTCTCAATTATCGATATAACAACTCCAGCCATTGGAATCGATTCTAAAAAGGCTATAAAAAGATGTCCGGCTTTATCAGTTTGCCGGAATAGTTCATAATGTCTCACAGCATAAGGATGGAACAGGAGAGATTGGCATAATTCTGTTTTATTAAGTTCGTACCCTTTAGGATGAGCTGCAAGCGAAAGTTCTAACATTTTTTATACTTTTTTTTTGATTACATCAATTAGGGTAGTTGAAATTTAAAAATTGTTATTACCTTAACCAATTATAAAAAAAAAATCAACTATTCAAATTAAAATTGTAAAAACAATTTAAAGTAAAAATGATTTTTATCATTTATAAGACTTTTTTTTAATATGGCTTAACATGTGTAAAAAAACCTTATACAAAAAAGTTAAGCAGTTTCAGAGGAATGGCAATTTATTTTAATAAAAAAAGAAACGAATAAGAAAATTATTTAATATAGGGATGTGAAGCTTTTGCAACAAAAATTTTTCGCATATAGTTTAGTCGATGTCTTAATCACTAAAGGCATCGACCAATTTTATTAAGTTTGCTGTTGAAATGACGTTTCAATATTATTTTGTAATTGGATAATTTCATCTTGTATTTTCTTTGCTTGAATAGAGTCAAAGGAAGCTTTCCGCCCATACTCCAAAGCTAAACTAAATGCTGTTGTCACTCCTACACAAACGCCACCCAATGAATAATAAAGGTGTTTGTGTAACAGGATACTTAAGGCAGTAACAGCAATCGAAACTAGCAAAATACTTTTTAATAAAAATCTCTTTTTAAAAAAAGTTTGCTTCTCTTCTAATTTATTTTGAATTACTTCATAAATACTCTTAAATTTACTTTTCTGATCATCGGAAAGGAATTTAATTTTCCCCCAAGTACTTGCATCTTCTCGGATCTGTGCAAGTTTTGTTTTTACGCTGCGTTCTTGCTCATTTTGAAAAATAGAAAAAATAGTCCCCAAAATATTTCTAGGAGCAATTTGCTCTGGTGAATTTTCTTCCGGAACAGAAAATTCTCTATAAGAAAGGGTGTTGTAAGACGAAGAATAATTTGTTGTTTCTGAAGAAATTGTTCGATTAGATAGCGGAGTCGAATTTGCAGCCCAATGAAGGTTGTTTAGAACCTCTTTAATCTTTTCTAGTTCACATCTACGTAGGTCTTCGCATCTACGTAGTTCGTCCCTACGGGGATTAGAGCGAATAACACGAATCTTGTGTATTCGATCAGTTTCATCAGGAGAAGAAGGACTTCTTGGGAAGATACCTTGAGAGTTAGTTGGAGGATTAGTTAATTGATTCATAATTTGTATAAAATGTCTAGATTAATAAATTTATATATAAAAATAATATTAAAAGATTAACAACATAAAATCAATAAAATTAAACGAACTGCTATTTAAATTTATTAAAGTCGAAAATCTAAAATTTAAAGCTGAAATAAGGGTTAAATGTATCTAATCGATTTTTTGGTAATAAATTCAATACCTATTAATTTATGAACGATGGGAGTAGACTTTTTCTTTATTTTTTAACTTAATTCTGGGGTTTCGTATTATATGCTATCCACTAAAACAGCCAAATTTAAATAAACTTTCTAATAAACGGATTTTTTATAATGAAGTAAATTACACGATTTCTTAAACTCCATATGCTTAATGCTAGATTTTATACATTTCCTAAAAAATCGTTCATACTAAAATTTCTTGGATTTCTGCTGGATTTGACTTACAAAATCAAATATTTTTTTTTAAATCATATTACAAAGTTTCTATTTTTTCCTATAGAGCATTTTTTACGTAGTTTAACGTGATCAATTTTTAAACCTCATTTTACTTGTTTATCAAAGCAATAATCCAGCGGGATTTTCTAACAATTGCTTTAAACTTTGAAGAAATTTGGCAGCCGCCACCCCATCTATTACACGGTGATCAACTGATAAAGTTAAATTCATTGTTTTACCGGGTATTACCATGTTATTTTGAATAACAGGAACATCTAAAATTCCACTCACAGCGAGAATAGCCGCTTGTGGAGGATTTAGTATCGCTTGAAACTCGGAAACACCAAACATTCCTAAATTTGAAATCGTAAATGATCCTCCTTTATATTCTTGAGGTTCAAGCTTTCCTTCACGTGCTTTCTGAGCCAACACACGCATTTCTACCGACAGTTCTCCTAAATTTTTAAAGTCTGCGTGACGAATAATAGGAGTGATTAGCCCTTCTTCCAGGCTAACAGCAACTGCAATATCAATCGTTTTAAATTGAATAATCGATTGATTCGCAGAATTGAAACCACAATTTAAACCGGGATTCTGACGTAAAGCTAATGCACAGGCTCGAACAATGAAATCATTAATAGATACTTTAACTTGATTATTTTTAAGTTGCTCTCTGATTTGGGTCAATGGATTAGCATCGATTGTTAAAGTGACATAAAAATGAGGAATAAAGGATTTAGATTCTTGTAACCTTTGTCCGATAACTTTACGCATAGGAGTCAAAGTTAATTCTTCATAACTACCTGGAGGTAATTGAGGAGTCTTACGATGTCCAAAATTGACAACACCAGCAGCTTGAGCTTTGTCAAGATCTCGACTCATAATTCGTTGTTGAGGACCTGTTCCTTTTACTGTTGAAAGATCTAATCCTTTTTCTTTAGCGAGTTTTTTAGCTAAGGGGGAAGCTAATAATTTTTTATACCCTCTTTCTATCGGGAATTCAAACGTGTAATTTTCCAAAGGAGGTTCTGGAACAAAGACAGGCTGTTGAAAAGTCGTAGTTTTATTTTTAGGTTCTTTCTTCTCTTTGTAATTTAACTCTGGCACCTCAACGCTGTCAGATGAAAATTGCACAGTCTTTTCTTTTACCCCGTCTGCTTGATAACCTTCTAAACTTTCATTTTGATCGACGGTTAAAATCGCTATAGCTTGATTAACAGCAGCATCTTTTCCTTCCTGAATTAAAATCTGCCTAAGCCATCCGTCATCAATAGCATTATATTCTACAGTTGCTTTATCAGTAGCTACTTCAATTAGCAAGTCGCCAGCTTGTATCGAATCCCCAATTTTTTTATGCCACTTAATGAGTGTTCCTTCTTCCATTGTGGGAGAGAGTTTGGGCATTGTCAGTGTAAAAGGCATACCACTTAACTCCTAATTTTTTTGAAGTGTTTTATAAATTGCAGAAAGAATTCTTTGTTTATTTGGCATTGTTTCTTTTTCTAATACCTTCGAATAAGGCATGGGTGTTTCGCGTTGGCAAACTCTTTCCAAAGGAGCATCTAAATAATCAAAGCAATGTTCCATAATTTGAAAGCCAACTTCCGCCGCAATGCCTGCAAATAAATGTCCTTCTTCAACAATGACACAGCGATTAGTCTTTTTTACTGAATTTGCAATAGTAGCAATATCTAGAGGTTTGACTGTCCGAAGATCAATAAGTTCAGCACAAATTCCCATTTTTGTTAATTCATTCACAACTTCTTTACAAATTGTAACCATGCGACTATGAGCAATTAAAGTCACATCTGCCCCGGACACAACAATCTGTGCTTTCCCAATCGGAATTAGATATTCATCGACCGGAATTTCCATCTTATCTCCATAAGAAAGCTCTGATTCTAGAAATAAAACAGGATTATTATCTCGAATAGCAGACTTTAATAATCCTTTCGCATCATAAGCATTGCTTGGAGCTATAATAGTCCATCCTGGTAAATTTCCATAAATAGCTTCTACACAATGAGAATGTTGACTGGAAACTTGTGCTGCCGCTCCATTAGGCCCTCTAAAAACAATGGGAACAGAAAAACGATTACCTGACATATAGTACATTTTAATCGCGTTAGAAATCAATTGATCGGCTGCAACAAATGAAAAATTAAAACTCATAAATTCAACGATTGGTCGAAGTCCAGTCATAGCAGCGCCTATACACAAACCAGCAAAACCTAATTCGGAAATAGGGGTATCTATGATGCGATTTGCTCCCCATTTATCCAACATTCCTTTAGTGATTTTATACGCTCCATTATATTCGCCAACTTCTTCCCCCATGACGAAAACGCTAGAATCCCTTGCCATTTCCTCATTAATTGCTTGACGTAACGCTTCTCTAATGTCGATAGTTTGCTTTTCAGTGCTCATTGAGTATACTCCTATACAATGAAATTGGGGGCGAATACGTCTTCTTCCAATGTTTGCGGATCAGGCCATGCGCTATTTTCTGCAAAAGACATTGCCTCAATAATTTTCTCTCGGTTTTCTTTGTTCATTTGCTTGACCATATCTTCTGTTAAAATTCCTTTTTTAATCAAAACTGCTTGAAGAGCAAGAATCGGATCTTTTGCCATAATTTGCTTGAGGGTATCCTTTGCACGATAAAGACCTGGATCAGAAATAGAATGTCCTTTAAATCTTTCAGTAACAACTTCTACTAGCACAGGTCTTTGTCTTTGTAAAACTTCTTGATGAATCTGAGCAAAACCACCATAACAATTAAAAAAATCCATCCCATCAAGAGTATAGGCTTTCATGTTATAGCCACTTGCTTTATCTTCCGCCAAACGCTTAACGCTTACAGCTTTTTGAATGGCGGTTCCCATTCCCCATTGATTATTTTCAATAACGTAGATGCAAGGTAAGTTCCATAATGAAGCCAAATTTAATGACTCATGAAAAGATCCTTGAGGAACCGCCCCATCACCCATAAAACAAACAGCAACTTCGTTTTTATTTCCTTTATATTTTAAAGCAAAAGCAGCTCCAGTAGCAATAGGAACTTGACCTGTTACAATTCCAAACCCTCCTAGCAAACGATCAGTGAAAAAATGCATGGAACCTCCCCGGCCCTTTGCATTTCCTGTTACTCGACCATAAAGTTCTGCCATTAATTCATTGGGAGTAGCTCCGAGCAATAAAGCTAAAGCATGACAACGATAAGAAGTTGCATACCAATTGCTTTGCCCGATGGCTTGCACAGCAGCTGTCTGAATAGCTTCCTGGCCGACATAAGCATGAAAGAATCCCCCTATTTTACCTTGTTGATAGGCCGATTCTGCTCGAAGTTCAAAATTTCGAATCTTTAACATTTGCTGAAAGCATTCAATGAGGGCTTGCGGTCCCAATTTTTTTATGACAGCATCTTGGTCTACAGAAAAAAACTGGGGTAAAACGTCTGTTTTCATTTCTGCCTTACATTTCATTTTTTTGAGATCTTCTTTTATCGCCATTATTAAAAATAGCAAACAAAAAATAAATAGTTTATAAATTTTTTTTTGAATTCTTTTAAAAGTAATTAATTATACCAAAACGGATGAATTAGAAAAACTCAAAGTTAAAGCTGCCTTAATTTTAACCCCCTAAACAGTGAATTTATTTGCTTATGCTAAAACGATAAAATTTTCTTTTTAAAAAGAAATGGTATAAGAATACAACCAATTCATTGACAATTGATAATAACAATCAACTGCTGTGTTAAAAAGTTGGTTAACTTGAATTTTTAACAATTAAATAATGACAGAATTCAAATCTATGGGTGTTTGATCGAAAGAAATTTGCTCTTGCTTCACCTCTTGATTAACAATCGCAGCTACACAAGAATCAGACCATACGTTAATTGCACTTTCAAGCATATCTATCAACGAATAGAAAGGTAAAATAATTCCTAAAATATGAAGAGGCACATTCATAGCGGCTAAAAACGCACTGGCCAAAAAGTAACAACCCATAGGAACCCCAGCATTGCCTATGGCTGCAATTGTTGATAAGATAATCCAAAGCCCCATTTCAGCAAAACTATAGGTAATGCCCTGGCTCATCGAAACAAACAAGACAGTTGTCAATATAAAGGCAGCACAAGCATTCATATTAATTGTTATACAAAGAGGAAGGGTAAAACTGGCAACCTTGCGAGAAATTCCCACATTTTCTTCCGCGCAACGCATTGCCATTGGTAAGGCAGCAGCAGAAGATTTAGTAAAAAATGCAATTGACAAGGCCGGTAGCATTCCTTTTATCATAAAAACAGGAGAAATTTTTTTTAACTTCAGTAATAAAGGTAAAACGCACCCAGCTTGAATAAGGTTGGCGGAAATCACAACGGTTAAATAAAGTGCAAGGCTTTTGACGTCTAATCCTTGTTTTAAATCATACATGAATAAAGTAATAAATGCCCAAATTGCAATAGGCATAAGCGCCACAACCCAACGAGTAATAACAATAATTGCTGCATAAATACTAGAAAAAAAAGAATGGAGGATAGCTCTCGATTGAGCGGGCAAAGAAACAATGGCAAAGCTAAGTAACATTGCTAAAAATAAAACCCCAATCACATTGTTTTCATTAAATGGTTGAATGACATTAGAGGGGATAATTTGGATAAAAAATTTTAGATAGCTTGGTTGCGAAGATTGAGTGATCGTTTCTTGAGCGTTAACAGTGACTTGCCCTCTAACTGGATCAATAATCACAAATAGGATTAGAGCAATTGTCGCAGCGATGATAGTTGTTAAAAGCGTATATTTTGCAACTTTTTTACCTAATACTTTAATTTGATGCATACTCTCCATTCCAGAAGCTGTCGATACAATGGAAAGAAAAATGATGGGTAAGCTAACTAATTTCAACAAATTAATGAATAATTGAGAAATTGTTTCTGCTGTCTGAAAGATAAGAGGCTCTTGAACATAGCCAGCACAAACACCAAGTACGATTGCTAAAGCAAAAAATACATTTGGATTTATTTTGTGTTTGACTTCTTTGCACATTGATAACCTTTTGTTAATGAGCTGAAAAATTTATGTATGTAAGTCTCTTAGACATTCTAATTTTAACAAAAATTACAAAGGTTCAAGAGAAGCATTCAACGGATTAGCTTATAAGTACCAATTTATTAAGTTCAACAAAAACTTAATTTACCTACTTTTGATTCCACATAGGCAATTTTTTAATGCCCAAAAATACCTGATCCTATTCTAAGAAGCGTTGCTCCTTCTTCAATGGCAATTAAATAATCATTTGTCATTCCCATAGAAAGATGCTTAAAATAAGTGGGATTATTCATTTGTTTTTTCCATTTTTCTCTTAACTCAAACAATTGTCTAAAACAGAAACGCACATACCCCAAATCTGCTGTATGAGGAGCTATTGTCATCAATCCTTCAATGCGCAGATTAGAAAGCTCTTGTAAAGGTGCTAATAATTTTTCCCATTCATCATGCGTTAAACCTTGTTTAGATTCTTCTTTGGAAACATTCACTTGAAGCAAAATAGAAGTGATTTTTTGCTTTTGAAGGCTTCCTTCTGAAATCTTTTTAGCTAAAGAGAATGAATGAACAGAATGAATGAGAGAAATTGAGGAATTTAAAATTTTTGCAACTTTATTACTCTGCAACGTTCCGATTAAATGCCACTGTATGTCCTTAGGCATTTCGGGAATTTTCGCTAATGCCTCCATCACTCGGTTTTCACCAAACTGTCTGCAACCAGCTTGATAAACATCTTGCATAGCAGTAATCGGTTGGTTTTTTGAAACAACAATCAAATTAACATCTTGTGGATCTCTTCCAGAAGATACCATTTTAGAAATCACCTCTTCTTGAATTTTTTGGTATCTTTCTACAATAGTATTTTGCATAAATTTAATCCCAAGAACGTAGGCTTTTTGGTTTATCTAAAATTTCTCGATAAATGATAATATCTTTTAGGTCTTTTAAATCCCCGATCATTATCTTCACCAATGGTTGCTTGTCTAACAATTCAACACGTAGATCAGCAACATCATTAATAATAAATTTTTGTTTTAAGGAATCTTTTAACTGATCTGATGAAATCATGTGTTCTTCTGATTTTTTTAAAACATCCTTTTGTTTTTCAAAATTTTTTTTCTCTTTGTTAAAATTCAAGGAAGAAATTGAGGGCTTTAAAGAAGGCATTGCATCCTTTTTTTTCTCTTTTTCTGTTTTTGTAAGAAAAACTTGTAGAGGCTCATTCCCCCATTGTTGTTCTTCATGTTCTTCGTCTTTACCTTGAAAAAAATAAGCTTGATTGCGAAAAAATAAGAAGATGAGAGAAAAAAAGCTAATCGCAAATCCAATAAACTCCACAATAGACATAAGAAAAAGACCTTAATTTTGCTTTTTATCTGAATCTGGTTTTGCCAATGCATTACGCATATCCGTATCTGACTGAATATTTTGAATACGTTGATAATCCATAATACCTAACTTCCCACTTCTAAATGCTTCTGCCATCGCTAAAGGAACAGCTGCTTGTGCTTCAACAAGTTTTGCTTCCATATCTCTGACTTTCGCTAAATTTTCCTGTTCTTGAGCAACAGCCATCGTCCGTCTTTTTTCAGCTTCCGCTTTTGCAATTCGAATATCAGATTCAGCTTGATCCGTTCTGAGTTTCGCCCCAATATTTTCGCCTAAATTAATTTCTACGATATCAATGGAGAGAATTAAAAATGCTGTCGAGGAATCAAGCCCTTTTTCAAGCACAAGTTTTGAAATTTTTTGAGGAGATTCTAAAACTTGTTTATGCGTATCAGACCCTCCAATTGCACTTACAATTCCTTCTCCCACACGAGCAATAATTGTCTCTTCCGTCGCTCCCCCAACTAATTGAGCGATATTTGTCCTCACTGTTACTCTGGCACGGCAATTTAATTGAATTCCGTCTTTAGCAACCCCCGTAATATATCCTCCATTATTTGGACAATCAATCACGCGTGGATTTACTGACGTCTGGACGGCAGCTTTAATATCGCGACCCGCTAAATCAATTGCCGTTGCACGTCTCCAATCGAGAGGAATATTAGCTTTATCAGCAGCGATTAAAGCTTCGACTACATTAGGAACATGCCCACCAGCCAAATAATGCGTTTCTAAATCTCCAACATGAATATCTTTTAATCCAGCTTTGTATAAGTTGATTCTGGCATTGACGATTTCTCTTGGAGGAATTTTACGCAAACTCATTCCGATAATATTAAAAAGAGAAATGGGTGTTCCAGAGACAAAGGCTTGAAACCATAAACTGATAAATTTACCAATTACACTTAAAATAATCAGCAAGACAATAGTAAGTACAAAGATAAAAAAATAAAATCCTGTTCCATTTTCCAACAGATTTTGTAACAATAAAGTCGACATAGTTAATTCCTTCAATGAAATTTTATTCTTCTTAATCTTTTTTAAATTGTTTGAGTGGGAGATAAGTTTTTTACAATTAAACTTTCTTCTTGCCCGGAAACGACAACAACCTTTTCTCCTTTACTAATATAGCCAGTCAATGAAATTGCTTGGTGCTGCTCCCCATCTATCAAGATGTATCCTCCCGGCTTGAGATCGGTGAGTACCATTCCTAATTTTCCAATCGCATTTCGATCATATTCGGAAGCTCGAAACCCTTTCTGATCTTTTTTTAAATAGATGCTATATTCTTGAGTAGTGTGTACAATACGCCATAAAGTAAACCGGATTAGCAATGCCACACAGCTAAATGTAAAAAAAATGTAAAAAATCGTTGCCCAAATTGAATTTGTCTGCGAAGTAAATACGATTATACTAGCAATCAAAAAAATTGACCCCAACACTCCCATGATTGCTCCAGGAATATAAAACTCAATAAAAATAAGAGCAAGTCCACATAAAAGAAAAAGAAAAGCTATCATAATAGATTTTTATTTATTAAAGGTCTTACAATAATCAGGTTACCCTCAAGGCGAACTATTTCGATTGATGTCTCTGCTTCAATAAAACCACCTGAGCTTATAGCTTCATAAATTTTTTCTTGAACAAGTATTTTACCGGCCGGTTTAAGAGGTGTTAGCACTTTCCCAGTTGCCAATGGCTGAGGAAAACCTAAAGGATTATTCCCAGCAATATATCCCTCTTGTTCAAAACCTTTTAATACAAATTTATTTAAGCCGGAAAACTTAGGTAACATGTACTGTGCTAATAAAGCAATCACAATACTGCTTAAGATCAATGTTCCACAAAACCAAACCAAACGCTTAATCAAATATTGCCCGGCTGCATTAAATGTTTGTGTATCGTATTCAAAATGTATGGAATTCACACCTGGTATTAATAATCCAAATAAACCAAATAAAAATAGTAGTCCTCCTATCATTCCCAATAATCCAAAAGATGGCAAAATGAATAATTCTATTAAAATTAAACTCAGACCACTCAAAAGCAAAATAACTTCTAACCAATTAGCTATTTGAAGTGAAAAGCTAGACAGAATCATTAAAAATAAACAAATTATTGCAATAGATCCTGGCAACCCAAACCCTGGGTTATTGATTTCCATATACCCTCCAATCAGCAATCCCATCATTAATAGGGATGAAATCAAGGGAGTTGCTAAAAGGACAAAAAACCGAGTCTTCCAATCCATTTGATAAGCGTCAATTTCTGCATGAGGAATTTGAGAAAAAAAAGAAGCATGAAAGAGAAGCATTTTTTCTGCTGGCCATTTTCCCTTAGCTTTTTCTTCTTCAGTGATAGAAGACAATTTTTGAGGAGCTAACACCAAATCTGCGATTTCATATTGCTTCATTTGCTCCGCATCGAGTGTCAAAAGTTTTCCTTTGCCTGTAATCACCTGATCAGGATCTTTACCGCCCAAACGAATTTGTTTCTCATTCTCAAGCTTAAGAATTTTTCCATGTCTCCAAACTAAAATTATATCTTTATCAACCATCGCTTCAGCAATAAAGGGATTTCGATCAAAAAGTTTTGCGCGATTTGCAAAGTCAGCTCTTAAAGCAGAGTTAATTTTTTCTGAAGCTGACTCCATTTTTCCATTCTCATTCGTATAAACTGGTTCAGCAGCACCCATGCTCGCACCTTTAACAGCAGAAATAAATCTGGTGGAATAAGCAAGCATCGCTCCCGCGGAAATAGCCCAATTATTGATAAATGTCACGATAGGAATATTATACTGCAAATCCATCTCTTTCAGAGCGTCAGAAATTTTTTGTGCAGCAAAGACTTCTCCACCAGGGGTATCTAGTTCAAGAATAATAAATAAGGGGGGATTTTTTTTATAATATTCAAGCCCTTGTTTGATATAAAGCCAAGTAGATTCATTAATAGAGGTTTCCCGATTGCCAACATATAAATAACCAATCTTGTTATTTTTACTCTTAAATGAAATCTCTTTTTGCAATTTTTGCTCTAAATTTAAAGTTGACAAATCCGTCGTATCAGTTTTAGAATTTTGGCCAAATGATTCCAACGAATACTTTTTTTCAAAATCTTTTAAAGGCAAAAGGGTATCAATCATCCCTAAATATTTAAGTTGATTTTGATTTACAACTAGCGTTTGCCCTTTCGAAGAAATCAGCGAGTAAGGATTTTTTTTGTAACCTTCGATTTTATCATTAACTTGCAAAAAAGGATCCGTCATCCCATCCGCCAATAAGAATAAGGTAGAAGCATGTGGGTTATTGCTATCAATTAAGCTCCTCACTTGATTACGGAGAATATTGGTGGGTAAATCTCTTTCAGCACTCCCAGGGATATCTCCCCACGAGAAAACTAATGAGCCATACATTTCATCTGCTAAAAAAGGAATGATAGCAGCAGGGCCGGTCACGACATCATTTAAATAAACAATAATTTTTTGTTGCTGTGTTTGTTTCAAAATATAGAGCGATTTAGCAAAATCTAAAACATCAACCAAATCGCCAGAATTAGAGTTTAATTCAATAATAATAAGAGAGTGTGGTTGCTCGTAAAAGTGTGTTAATATTTTTTGTGCTGGTTCTAATTTACTCTTATCTAAAAATCCCTTTAAATACAGTTTAATAGGTTTTTCTTCCATTCCATAAAGCAAGCAAGTCGAACTAACGAAAAATAGAAGAAGAGAATAAAGGTAATACTTAAACATATGAAGTGACAGGTTGGTGTCTGAAGCTATTTTTGCGAACTTATTTTTCACATTTCGTCACTGTAGCAAAGATTTTCTTTATTTTAATAAAAAAAATGCATTTGTTCTGCATCTATTAAAATATAAAGCCTTTGCATTTTTTATTGATACCCATTTAAGTAAATATTTTTGTTTTTTATAGGATTAGAAAAATTTAAATGGAGCGATAGAACCCTTTAGCCAAGATAATTTAGATCTAAAATTCGCTCTAAATTCTACTGTACGATACAAAAATGCGGTATTTTTATTCCAAGCAATGTTAAGATCATGCTCTACTAAAAATCAATATTTCCACGGTTTAATTAAAAAGCTAAATGCAGATATTTACAGGCAAAAGCTCTTATTTTAAAAAAAATTAAAAATTACGGATTAATTTTTTAACTATCGCCCGTCACTAGATAATTGTTCGGAGGTTAAAAGAATCGCTAATCGGAGAGATACAAGCCTTTTTTTATCTTTTATGCTAAGATAGTTTAGTCTATCAGCTAATGCCTCTTTCAAATGGCAACTTCTTTTAGACAAATCAATTAGGTGTTTTTGCGCGATATCTAAATTTGCAGGAGTTAAAGGTATTTGAGCAAGGGCTTTCATAACTTCACGAGCATATTCATTTATTTTTTTTAAAGAAGTATTTCTAATATAACTTTGTACATACATGGGGGAGTAAGTTTTTTGCCAGCTTTTAATTGCTTCATTGCCATAACCTTCTTCACTTTCGTAATCCTCGTACTTTTTAGATAAAGCCACATAATCTATCTCTGTTTTAGAAGGAAAACAACCAAATAAATTATAAAAGGTGTTCATATTAGCTCCTCTTCTGGATTATGAAATTATTAACACATCAAATTAAAATATTTTTCACATTTATTATGCTAGATGATTTAGAATACTAGCAAAACTTTAATTTTTTTATTTACGGATAAAGTTATTAAAAATAAATATACTAAAAATTAACTGTATCATACTATCCCATTCATTGCAAATAAACACCATTTATAGGATTCGTCTAAATGCATTGTTTTTTTGCGAACGATTCAATTCTTGTAAATCATTAGGATTTATATATATTTCAGCAAATTTTTTATTAATTAATAATGAAAATAACCCTTAAAATTCAAAAACTTAATTTTTTTGTTTTAAAGCGATAAGAAGGAGTACTCCTTCTTATCGCTAAATCCTAACTATATTCAGCATCTAACTTAAGGTTAGGGTTCATTTTTATAAGCGAGATAAAATGAATAAACGAAAGGATAACCCAGCAAAATCACACCGGTAATCATACTTGTCCGAGCCACTATATCTTTGTTATCATTTTCAGGATTTGACGGATTATCTGTATAAGAAGCCATTAGACCGGTTAAAAATAAACCAAGCCCAGAACTAAAATAACTAACCCCATAATTTTTATTATTCACATAAGAATTTTTCAATTGATGTCCAACTCTTGTTACATATCCAGATGCTAAATAATCTAATTTTTCGATTGTTCCTTTTAATTTAGAATTATTTTTATAATTTTCTTCTTTAATAACTAATTGCATATTAGGTCGATCTAATTTCGCTAGATCATAAAGACGGGTTTTTAATAAGCTCTCACACTTTCCTTGTAATCTTCCTTGTGAGGAGAGGGTCTGAGAAAGGTAATTCATATAACAGCGAATTTTATCTGTCATAGGTAACTGTTGGTCGGCATTAACAGCTTCTATAAGACTTTCAATATCTTCATCATTAGTTAAAATATTCATATTCTGGCCGACATTCGGAAGATTAAAGTCTTGTACATCATAATTAAGCATTGGATTAACCATATCATCACCTTATTGAATGTTAATGGAACAGTAAATTATTTATTTTTTTAATAGCAATTTGTTTAATTATCAAACGAAAAAATATTTAATGTAAGTTGCAAATAACTAATTTAAAATAAAATTTAGATGTAAACAAAAAGGCCTCAGATCCTTAAATTGTTTTTGTGGAACAAATAACAAGGATTGAAGCCAT
>NZ_BASL01000153.1:0-117 GCF_000648255.1 Candidatus Protochlamydia sp. R18
GTATTTAAGGAAATTAAAAATGGCAGGCTAGTGGTCCGGTTTTATAGGGGCAACTCCACCTCCCCTCTGTCTCTATCAACTCAGATAGCTCTCTCGCAACACGAACTCCGCTGATCG
>NZ_BASL01000152.1:0-254 GCF_000648255.1 Candidatus Protochlamydia sp. R18
TTTTCTTTGTATTGTTCAGCTTCTATAGCCTCAAGTTGATGTTGCAAGTTTTCATTATTATCTTGGAGGTGTCTTACTTCGTTCGTGAGATGGGTAATTTGTCGGTCTAATTCTTCTTCGACTCTTCCAAAAATTTGCATACAGCTAATAAAAACATGGCCCATCATTACCATTCTATCTTCTAAAGGAAGGCTGGAGTCTTGCAAGAAATTATTCATTTGTTGCATGGCAGTTGATGGATTTTGTACAGCTAA
>NZ_BASL01000147.1:0-119 GCF_000648255.1 Candidatus Protochlamydia sp. R18
CCTCAGATCCTTAAATTGTTTTTGTGGAACAAATAACAAGGATTGAAGCCATGGAAGAATAAATTATAGCACTTTATTGCCTTTTAGACGACTACATCCTTTCGATTGGATACAAAGAT
>NZ_BASL01000146.1:0-93 GCF_000648255.1 Candidatus Protochlamydia sp. R18
TTTCGTGGAGGAATCACCACTTGCATTCCCTGACTTATAGCTTGCTCAACGATTGCGTCACTATCATATCCTTTGTCTGCCAGTAACCGCTCA
>NZ_BASL01000145.1:0-68 GCF_000648255.1 Candidatus Protochlamydia sp. R18
TTGAGGATGAAAACAAACTTTTATTAAATCCTTTAACTAACCCAGAAGAATTAAATGCTTCAGAGGAC
>NZ_BASL01000144.1:0-180 GCF_000648255.1 Candidatus Protochlamydia sp. R18
TTAAGCTCTGGAATTAATATTTTTTCTAACCATGTATTAAACAAGATAGGATGACACGTTCCTGTATAACAAAAAGGAGCAAAAATTTTAGATTGGCATTTAGCTGCCATCAAGCTTTCCCTTGCAAAACGATGGCCAGATATGGCTGAATAAACCTTCTCTCCTCTAAAAGCTCGCCCA
>NZ_BASL01000143.1:0-71 GCF_000648255.1 Candidatus Protochlamydia sp. R18
AATAAACTGATCTAATTTGATAGATTAATTATTCTAATTCAAGCGGAGAAGAGCAATGAAATGTACGCACT
>NZ_BASL01000142.1:0-136 GCF_000648255.1 Candidatus Protochlamydia sp. R18
CTCAACATGATTTAAAAGCATTGTTTACCACAACCATACTTAATCATGAGAGGTCAAAAATGGATGTAACTGAACTGTATTGTACAATTGATGATTTCTGGAAATCTTTCAAGCAAGAATGGGAAAAACACCTTAT
>NZ_BASL01000141.1:0-92 GCF_000648255.1 Candidatus Protochlamydia sp. R18
TTAATCTATCAAATTAGATCAGTTTATTGAAATAGCCTTACCTATTTAGCACTACCTAAATTCTCATTTCAATTGGCTATATGCCGTTTAGT
>NZ_BASL01000140.1:0-206 GCF_000648255.1 Candidatus Protochlamydia sp. R18
TGCGCCAATCCAGCATCGGTAAGGTTTTGGCAATAGCTTAGATCAAGATGTTGTAAAGTCACTAAGGATCTTAAATGCGCTAATCCAGCATCGGTAAGGTTTTGGCAATAGCTTAGATCGAGATGTTGTAAAGTTACTAAGGATCTTAAATGCGCCAATCCAGCATCGGTAAGGTTTTGGCAATAGCTTAGATCAAGATGTTGTAA
>NZ_BASL01000139.1:0-77 GCF_000648255.1 Candidatus Protochlamydia sp. R18
AAACTACCCGAATCATTAAAAAAAAAGCCCTCTATTTCACTGATAAGTTTAATGTCTATGATGAAACCATTCCTTGG
>NZ_BASL01000137.1:0-98 GCF_000648255.1 Candidatus Protochlamydia sp. R18
TCATAATAGACATTAAACTTATCAGTGAAATAGAGGGCTTTTTTTTTAATGATTCGGGTCATTTTGCAAAAAGAAGCTCAGCGGTTTTTTTATCTAGA
>NZ_BASL01000136.1:0-88 GCF_000648255.1 Candidatus Protochlamydia sp. R18
GAAATGGAATAAACAGTTAATTGATCATGGCAAAACAAAGCGAGGACCTCAACCTGAATTATCGATACCAGAGATGATGACAATTGTC
>NZ_BASL01000135.1:0-77 GCF_000648255.1 Candidatus Protochlamydia sp. R18
TTAGCAAAAGAATGGAGGGAAGACTATAATAAATGGCGTCCTCATAGCGCGCTAGATGGTCTTTCTCCGGAAGAATT
>NZ_BASL01000134.1:0-65 GCF_000648255.1 Candidatus Protochlamydia sp. R18
TCACCTTTGTGAGCGCCTTATTAAACCAGACCTCTCAATTGGCGGAGTTTGAAAGAATCATAAAT
>NZ_BASL01000133.1:0-325 GCF_000648255.1 Candidatus Protochlamydia sp. R18
ACCATTTTACGGATGCAGGATTAGCCCATTTGGCACCTTTGGTGGCTTTACAGCATTTGGAGCTAAGTGAGTGCGAAAAGCTAACGGATGCAGGATTAGCGCATTTGGCATCTTTGGTGGCTTTACAGCATTTAGAATTAAGCTGTTGCAGAAATCTTACTGACGCTGGATTGACGCATTTGACACCTTTAGTGGCTTTACAGCACTTAGATCTGAGTTCGTGCAAAAAACTCACGGATGCTGGATTAGAGCATTTGACACCTTTAGTGGCTTTACAGCATTTAGACCTAAGCCGTTGCAGAAATCTTACTGACGCTGGATTAGC
>NZ_BASL01000132.1:0-175 GCF_000648255.1 Candidatus Protochlamydia sp. R18
ACCATTTTACGGATGCAGGATTAGCCCATTTGGCACCTTTGGTGGCTTTACAGCATTTGAATTTGGCTGGATGCCATAATTTTAAGGATGCTGGATTAGCCCATTTGACATCTTTGGTGGCTTTACAGCATTTAGACCTAAGCCGTTGCAGAAATCTTACTGACGCTGGATTAGC
>NZ_BASL01000130.1:0-123 GCF_000648255.1 Candidatus Protochlamydia sp. R18
CTCATAGTGAAGCCAAAATCTAATTCTCTTCGCTCAATCGATTTACATGATTTTGTAAACTTGCAGCACATTAGAAAATTTATTGAGGGGGTATTTGGCGTGATATCAAGACTGATGCCTAGA
>NZ_BASL01000129.1:0-66 GCF_000648255.1 Candidatus Protochlamydia sp. R18
TATCTACCACCATCTTAAGACTTTTCCTAGTAAAGTCATCCATAATTGTTAGAATCCGAAGGCGCC
>NZ_BASL01000128.1:0-166 GCF_000648255.1 Candidatus Protochlamydia sp. R18
CTCCTCCAAACAGCATGCCTCCTATTGTAGGCTATAATACACCTTCTCCTGAAGAAGATATAGTGGAAGAATGTCTTAAATGTTTTGACTGTCCTATTACTCTTCAACCTTTCACAGATCCTGTTGTAGATGATTGTGGCCATACATTTGAACGAGAAGCAATTAT
>NZ_BASL01000127.1:0-119 GCF_000648255.1 Candidatus Protochlamydia sp. R18
TTCGCTCAATCGATTTACATGATTTTGTAAATTTGAAGCACATTAGAAAATTTATTGAGAGGGTATTTGGCGTGATATCAAGACTGATGCCTAGAAAAATTCATGCAACGACGTCTAAT
>NZ_BASL01000126.1:0-84 GCF_000648255.1 Candidatus Protochlamydia sp. R18
CTTCAGCCAGTTAAACACTGTTCTTAATGCTACACCGAAAACTTGTCTGACTTCTTCTGCAGAATGTCCAGCTTCTAAATAGTT
>NZ_BASL01000125.1:0-102 GCF_000648255.1 Candidatus Protochlamydia sp. R18
CAGGCAATTGAGCAGATGAGTAAACTCTGTTTGCGTCAAAGTGAGAGGATCTTGAAGGGTTTCTCGAAAATTTCCCGACCAAAGACTTTTAAAATAGGGCGA
>NZ_BASL01000122.1:0-84 GCF_000648255.1 Candidatus Protochlamydia sp. R18
GTCTAAGTTCTTGAGGTGAAGAGAAAAAGCCTGAAGGTTGTGTGGAGGACTCAATTTCCCTTGAGAAAGTGTCCTCTAAAGCAT
>NZ_BASL01000121.1:0-79 GCF_000648255.1 Candidatus Protochlamydia sp. R18
CTCAATAAGAAATTTTCGGGACGTTTCCATATTTCCGTAAAAAAATCTCATTCCTACTAAATTTATCAACATCATTTCC
>NZ_BASL01000120.1:0-114 GCF_000648255.1 Candidatus Protochlamydia sp. R18
CTCAATAAGAAATTTTCGGGACGTTTCCATATTTCCGTAAAAAAATCTCATTCCTACTAGATAGTGTAGTCACGAGAAATAAAATAAATGCTTAAATGTGCTACTCTTCTACGC
>NZ_BASL01000119.1:0-108 GCF_000648255.1 Candidatus Protochlamydia sp. R18
CAATCTAGGGAGTTAGGTTATGGTAAGTAATAAGAAGTATGAAGATTTTCTCTTAGAACCTGTTTAAAATCTTTTTAAAAGGAGAACCACAAACGCCAAAATGACCAG
>NZ_BASL01000118.1:0-224 GCF_000648255.1 Candidatus Protochlamydia sp. R18
CCCCCCTTAAGCTTTGAAATTTAGCTTATTCAGTTGACCGTCTAATCAAGGCTTGTTTTAAAGCTTTATCTTCATAAATAGAAGAATATGTTTGCTCCAAATCCTGGGCAAGCTGAGCAGTCGCCTCGGATTGTAGGTTTAATAACTCTTCGACAAAAGAAAGCGTGGTGCTAGACACAGGATAATGAATTAATCTAAACTGAGAGTTTATTGACCATTTAATT
>NZ_BASL01000117.1:0-321 GCF_000648255.1 Candidatus Protochlamydia sp. R18
TTAGCTGTACAAAATCCATCAACTGCCATGCAACAAATGAATAATTTCTTGCAAGACTCTAGCCTTACTTTAGAAGATAGGTTTGAGATTATGAATAATGTATTTATTAGCTGTATGCAAATTTTTGGAAGAGTCGAAGGAAAATTAAACCAACAAATTACTCGTCTCACGAACGAAGTGAGACACCTCCAAGATAATAACGAAAACTTGCAACATCAACTTGAAGCTATAAAAGCTGAACAATACAAAGAAAAGTTAATAAAAGATTATCAAAATTCGGCTGGAATTATTAACAAAATTGTATTGGCAACGGGTCTTACT
>NZ_BASL01000116.1:0-2241 GCF_000648255.1 Candidatus Protochlamydia sp. R18
GTGTTTAGCCCCGATGCAAGTAAAAACGGGCAATCCTTGCGCTGGATCTTCTCCCAAGGTTATTATTTGTAGTTCTAATAGGCGGGCTAATTTCACAAAGTAGGGTCGATGCTCAACGTCTTCAATGAGAATGCACCATTCCAAGTCTGAGTAGGGACAGACCTCTTCTTTGGCTAGGGAACCCATTGCCCGTAAATCATACAAGCAAGGAGGATTTCCTAAAATGGCAATGGCATCTTCGACTAAAGCACGCAAAAAAGAGAGTAAGTGCGCAGAAACTTCTCTTTGCAAAGTGCGCACCTCTTCAATTGTGAACTTCTTCGGATTGATTGCCTGATATAACGTGTGAAAACTTTCTCGATAAATACCCAGTTTCTCTCGATATTTAGTCGTAATAAAACAGCTAGTAGAAAGAGAGCGATCCGTTATTAAGTAATGCTGCATCATTTCATCTAGAGTATGCAGCCCACTTGCCTTTATCCGTTCTGGCCCCCTCGTTATTAACGTGTGCGAAACAACTGCCTGCACTTGTTTATAAAATAATTTAATCAAAGCATGCTTTTCGCTTGGGCAGCAAATCGATTCAAAGCGCATTTCAAGATCTTTGACAATTTGCAGGACTTGTTGGCTATCGTTTTTCCCCACTGCTATTTCTAAGCACTGTTTAAAAACAGCGAGAGACGTTGAAGCGACTTTGAAAAGGCGAGAAGCTAATCGTTGAAGTTCTTCGGAGGCCTCTGAAATGATCTGAGCCTTCCCTACATAGTGAATGGCATCCATGAAATAGGTCAGTTGTTTATTCTCTTGCTCCTCTTCTTTTCCTTTTTTATAGTGCCACTTGGCTAGCTCAATAGCTAGCAGCTGTTGATCTTCTGCAAAACACGGGTCTGCCGCCAAATTGAGCAAGAGACGTATGCTTTCTTCTAACTTTTGAAGTGCCTCAATAACAGGGATGAGATTGAAGAGGCAGTCAAAAGCCTTTTTTAGCACTACTATTTCCACCTGAGGTGGTAAATAGGCCATAAAAACATTAAATTGTTTGACAGCTTGGGAATATTTTTTCTTTGTGATAGTAGTCATAATCTCATCGAGACTATTTAAGTATCGAAATTTTGATGGTTGCTCACTAAATGATGGCGAGGAGAATAGAGGAGGGATAGAATGAGTATTTTGCATGATTTGACTATCCTTTGGTTTAAGAAAAATTCACGTTGTAAGGATACTATCAAAAAAAAACAGCCCAATCAAATTAAAATTTTAAAAATTATTTATGAAGATTTAACCAAAGAATGAAGAAACTCAGGTAATTGACTATGGTAAAACAAAGCGAGGACTTCAACCTGAATGATTGATATCAGAGAGGATAACAATTATTCTTTTATTTCATCAATCGAATGATCAAATAGTTAAGCACTTTTATGAATATGTTATTGGCAAAGAATTTTCAAACTCAATGAGTACTAGTCGTTTGTTTATTTAGAGAAGAATTTTTTTGTTCCTTTATTTGCTTATCTTTTAGACAGAAGGGGAGAAAGTCACAGGAATTGCTTTTATTGATTTTCCATCAATAGATGTTTGCCATTATAAACGCATGAAAAGGAATAAGATCCTCAAAGATTTGGCCAAAAGAGGAAAAACAGCCTCAGGATGTTTTTTGGATTTAAATGACATTTCATAATCAATGAAAAAGAAGAGATTTTGGTTTTTCAAATTAACTAGACATGTTGCTGATGTCTCTATTGCCGAAACCTTATCGAAAGGGATTTTGGAGAAGCTATTGGGTGATAAGGGATTATTTCGAAAGAACTTTCAAAGCGGCCTTTGAAACAAAACCTTGAACGATTGGCGACCATAAAATCTGAATCTGAATCAGAAGTTCATGAAGTTGACAGACAAAATTCTTAGAAAACAAGCTATCATTGAAATGATAAATAATTCATTAAAAAATATTTCTCAAATTGGACAGACACACCACAGAAACGGCGGAAATTTTTAATTATTATTGGCTGGGATTGCCCGCTTATACTTACCAACCTAAAAATCCATCGATAAATTTAGCAAAAACAACATCGCCTGTTGTCAATGGTTGACTAAAAACCCAAAATTGAGGTTATCAAGCCCACTCTTGGTGGTTAGTTGATTGGTATTGAGATAATATTTAAATTAAGAATACATTAATTGAATATTAATTAATGTAAGTTGCAAATAACTAAGTCGAAATAAAATTTAGATGTAAATAAA
>NZ_BASL01000115.1:0-133 GCF_000648255.1 Candidatus Protochlamydia sp. R18
GCATTTAATTCTTCTGGGTGAGTTAAGGAACTTAATAAAGGCTCGTTTTCATCCTCAAGATTATCCATAAGGTTCTGAGTGCGCGTCCTTCTAAGTTCCTGGGGTGAAGAGACAAAGCCTGAAGGTTGTGGGG
>NZ_BASL01000114.1:0-69 GCF_000648255.1 Candidatus Protochlamydia sp. R18
GTCATAACAGATTTAGTGATTATCATTTTAGATCTTAAAAATAAGAAAAATGACTTGGCCTTAGATAGG
>NZ_BASL01000113.1:0-69 GCF_000648255.1 Candidatus Protochlamydia sp. R18
AACCTGAATGATCGATACCAGAGATGATGACAATTGTCATTTTATTTCATCAATCAAATGATCGAACAT
>NZ_BASL01000112.1:0-119 GCF_000648255.1 Candidatus Protochlamydia sp. R18
ATTAAACTTTCAAGAGGGAACTTCTCTGATTATTTCTCATTCTCAGCTAGCTTTGTTAAAGGAAAAATCGCACTACTTTAACAATCTGTGGTCGGGGAAATTTCAAGAAACCCTGCAAC
>NZ_BASL01000111.1:0-232 GCF_000648255.1 Candidatus Protochlamydia sp. R18
CTGTGGTCGGGGCAATTTCAAGAAACTCTGCAACATCCTCTCGCTTTGACACAAAAGGAATTTACGCATCTGCTTAATTGGGTCATGGATGTTAACTTTAAAGTTCCCTTGGAAGAGATCTTTTCTTCTATTCAACTAGCCGATTATTATGGACTAACAGAAGTGGTGAAACATTTAGAAGAACAACTGATAGAGGGATATAAATCACAGAAATTTGAATCTTTTAACTCTA
>NZ_BASL01000110.1:0-113 GCF_000648255.1 Candidatus Protochlamydia sp. R18
CACAATAAACGCATAAAAAGAAACAAGGTCTTTAAAGGTTTAGCAAAGAGGGGAAAAACAACTTCAGGGTGGTTTTTCGGGTTTAAATTGCATCTCATGATCAATGAGAAAGG
>NZ_BASL01000108.1:0-67 GCF_000648255.1 Candidatus Protochlamydia sp. R18
AACAGATGATTCACACTTTCAATCATAGCCCTCTTTTTTAGCATGAGTTTATCCACTAACGTGATCC
>NZ_BASL01000107.1:0-72 GCF_000648255.1 Candidatus Protochlamydia sp. R18
CCCCTTTTGTACGACTCATGCTCTGATTACCTCCTTTAGCTCCCGCTGCATGAGGATGCACTTGACAATGCG
>NZ_BASL01000106.1:0-86 GCF_000648255.1 Candidatus Protochlamydia sp. R18
GCTGCCATTTTTGGTGTTCCTGAGCATCTGATCATGAAGCAAACAGGCCATAAAAGCTCTGATACCATTAGAAGGTATATTCGATT
>NZ_BASL01000105.1:0-115 GCF_000648255.1 Candidatus Protochlamydia sp. R18
ATCTATCCGAAAGAAAACACGTCCCCGAAAGATAGATCTTTATGATGTTTTTTGTGGGGGTTTTATACACTTTGAAAAGTGGTTGTCAGTGGCGTATGTTGCCAAAAGAATATCC
>NZ_BASL01000104.1:0-121 GCF_000648255.1 Candidatus Protochlamydia sp. R18
GACCATTTTAAAATAGCCCTGCTTGTGAATTCAGTTCCATTATCACTGATAATTTGTCTTAAGATACCCTCTGTATTTAATTAACTCTTCCAACTCCCTTACCACTCTTAATCCGGAAAGA
>NZ_BASL01000103.1:0-87 GCF_000648255.1 Candidatus Protochlamydia sp. R18
GTGGAGTTGCCCCTATAAAACCGGACCACTAGCCTGCCATTTTTAATTTCCTTAAATACTCTCTTGGAGAGAGCATATTTAAAGCCT
>NZ_BASL01000102.1:0-124 GCF_000648255.1 Candidatus Protochlamydia sp. R18
CCTGAAGGTTGTGGGGATGTCTCAATTTTCTTTGGGGAAGGGTCCTCTAAAGCATTTAATTCTTCTAGGTTAATTAAAAAATTTAATAAAAGCTTGTTTTCATCCTCAAGTTTATCAATAGTTT
>NZ_BASL01000101.1:0-287 GCF_000648255.1 Candidatus Protochlamydia sp. R18
TTGACACCCTTAACGGCCTTGCAGCATCTAAATCTGAGTAGATATAATCTCACGTATGCAGGATTAGCCCATTTGAAACCTTTAGTAGCTTTGCAGCATCTAAATCTGAGCAGTTGCCAGAATCTCACGGATGCAGGATTAGCCCATTTGACACCCTTAACGGCCTTGCAGCATCTAAATCTGAGCAGTTGCCAGAATCTCACGGATGCAGGGTTAGCTCATTTGACACCCTTAGTAGCTTTACAGCATTTAAATCTGACGGGATGCTGGAAACTCACCGATGCAGG
>NZ_BASL01000100.1:0-89 GCF_000648255.1 Candidatus Protochlamydia sp. R18
ATATGTAAGGAAATTAAGTGTGGAAAAAAGAAAGTCTTTAAAGGCCACCATACATTATTGGGAGTAAGCGTTCAAATAGCTGCTTCGAG
>NZ_BASL01000099.1:0-119 GCF_000648255.1 Candidatus Protochlamydia sp. R18
GATTTACATGATTTTGTAAATTTGAAGCACATTAGAAAATTTATTGAGGGGGTATTTGGTGTGATATCAAGACTGATGCCTAGAAAAATTCATGCAACGACGTCTAATGGGTTTGAAAT
>NZ_BASL01000098.1:0-77 GCF_000648255.1 Candidatus Protochlamydia sp. R18
AAATACATGGAACGAAACTTACCCGCAGGCAGTAAGATTTATGGAGATTCTGCCTATGTAGATGATAAGCATCAAGA
>NZ_BASL01000097.1:0-112 GCF_000648255.1 Candidatus Protochlamydia sp. R18
ATAAATCCGCTCGATCAGATAATGCCAGCAAAAAAGTTAACTTAATACCATAGAGGTTCTGAATGAGCGCTAAAAAGAACGAGATCTTTGATCCTAAGAGCTACGCTATGTT
>NZ_BASL01000096.1:0-114 GCF_000648255.1 Candidatus Protochlamydia sp. R18
TGACCCTGATCGGCAGACCATGCGCATCCACGGCAAGATGCAATTTTGTATTGAGCCCCTTTTGTACGACTCATGCTCTGATTACCTCCTTTAGCTCCCGCTGCATGAGGATGC
>NZ_BASL01000095.1:0-291 GCF_000648255.1 Candidatus Protochlamydia sp. R18
ACGCAATAATTTGAATAGAAAATAAATCAAAAAAAGATAAAATGTAGTATTCGCTAGATATATTTTTAAGAATAGAAAGGAATAAAAAATGAGAATTTTGTCGAACCACTTTTCTTGCTATTATTCTTCTTTGTTTGAGGGATGTTTTATATATTTAACTAAACGTCAGAAAACGATCATGGCGGTTGCCATAGGCATATTTAGTTGTTTTGCAGCTGGCTATTTACTGTATCAAGCGATCAATAAAAGAAAAATAAGGTTTTTGTCAAGCGATGCTGCTTCTTTAAATAG
>NZ_BASL01000094.1:0-437 GCF_000648255.1 Candidatus Protochlamydia sp. R18
GGTATTTGGCGTGATATCAAGACTGATGCCTAGAAAAATTCATGCAACGACGTCTAATGCTGGTTTGGAAGATTAGATTTTTGAGAAGATTTCGATTCCTGATTTTCTGAAGGTAAATGTGATGAATCAATTGAAATTCGATTAAAATTAGAGTAGTCGCCATTCATAAAACATCCTCTTAATTAAAATCTTTAAATAATTACATATAAAAACAGTTACATTTATTATACCATTTTTCTTTTTTTACCCCAAAAATGCAAAAAAAATTAATTAAAAATTATTCTTGACAAATATGGAAATTTTAATAACCTCTTATTTAAAATTGTATTAATTTTTCGTTAACAATGTAAAAAGGAGATTATTATGAATAGTTGCACAGCTAGTAGTTATTCAACTCAAACTTGGGTACCTATAAACGCACAAGAAGCTGCAGATCT
>NZ_BASL01000093.1:0-115 GCF_000648255.1 Candidatus Protochlamydia sp. R18
AATCTATCCGAAAGAAAACACGTCCCCGAAAGATAGATCTTTATGATGTTTTTTGTGGGTTTTATACACTTTGAAAAGTGGTTGTCAGTGGCGTATGTTGCCAAAAGAATATCCT
>NZ_BASL01000091.1:0-119 GCF_000648255.1 Candidatus Protochlamydia sp. R18
TATTTCATCAATCAAATTATCGAACATTTAAGCACTTTTATGGGTATGTTACCAAATACATAGTTAAAGAATTTCCAAACTTAATTAGTTATAGCCGCTTTGTTTATTTAAAGAAGAAC
>NZ_BASL01000090.1:0-100 GCF_000648255.1 Candidatus Protochlamydia sp. R18
AAAGCCTGAAGGTTGTGTGGAGGACTCAATTTCCCTTGAGAAAGTGTCCTCTAAAGCATTTAATTCTTCTGGGTGAGTTAAGGAACTTAATAAAGGCTCG
>NZ_BASL01000089.1:0-119 GCF_000648255.1 Candidatus Protochlamydia sp. R18
ATTATTGAAACGGTGAATGATCAACTAAAAAATATTTCTCAAATTGAACATACACGCCATAGAAATGCCGGAAATTTTTTAATTAATCTATTAGCTGGGATTGTTGCTTATACTCACCA
>NZ_BASL01000088.1:0-110 GCF_000648255.1 Candidatus Protochlamydia sp. R18
CCAAGGAATGGTTTCATCATAGACATTAAACTTATCAGTGAAATAGAGGGCTTTTTTTTAATGATTCGGGTAGTTTTGCAAAAAGAAGCTCAGCGGTTTTTTTATCTCGA
>NZ_BASL01000087.1:0-120 GCF_000648255.1 Candidatus Protochlamydia sp. R18
CCAAAAGATAAGCAAATAGAGGAACAAAAAGGTTCTTCTTTAAATAAACAAAGCGGCTAGTACTAATTAAGTTTGGAAATTCTTTAACTAAGTATTTGGTAACATACCCATAAAAGTGCT
>NZ_BASL01000085.1:0-69 GCF_000648255.1 Candidatus Protochlamydia sp. R18
AATGGTGATCGTGTTCATGTCGCCTTCTCGTTGGATACGTGTGACAGAGAAGTCATGCGCTATATTGCC
>NZ_BASL01000084.1:0-75 GCF_000648255.1 Candidatus Protochlamydia sp. R18
GTGAGTTTTCGACAGTAGCTTAGATTGAGATGCTGTAAAGCCGTTAAAGGTGTCAAATGAGCTAATCCATCATCC
>NZ_BASL01000083.1:0-137 GCF_000648255.1 Candidatus Protochlamydia sp. R18
GTCATTTAAATTTTATTCTTCTTATTCATTATCAAAGGGATAAATTCAAAATTCAGGTTTGATATTCTGTACAGGACAATTTTTTTTAACATACCTTACAACCTATTCAGAATAGAATTTTTCTTTCGAAGAAGTCT
>NZ_BASL01000082.1:0-77 GCF_000648255.1 Candidatus Protochlamydia sp. R18
AGGAATCTATTAATAAATTTGAGGATGAAAACAAACTTTTATTAAATCCTTTAACTAACCCAGAAGAATTAAATGCT
>NZ_BASL01000081.1:0-74 GCF_000648255.1 Candidatus Protochlamydia sp. R18
TTGCGAGAATCTCACGGATGATGGATTAGCTCATTTGACACCTTTAACGGCTTTACAGCATCTCAATCTAAGCT
>NZ_BASL01000080.1:0-65 GCF_000648255.1 Candidatus Protochlamydia sp. R18
GTCCTCTAAAGCATTTAATTCTTCTGGGTGAGTTAAGGAACTTAATAAAGGCTCGTTTTCATCCT
>NZ_BASL01000079.1:0-158 GCF_000648255.1 Candidatus Protochlamydia sp. R18
ACCCCCTCAATAAATTTTCTAATGTGCTTCAAATTTACAAAATCATGTAAATCGATTGAACGAAGAGAATTAGATTTTGGCTTCACTATGAGCTTGATGTTTTCTATCTTTTCAAGCATGTCTTGATGCTTATCATCTACATAGGCAGAATCTCCATA
>NZ_BASL01000078.1:0-138 GCF_000648255.1 Candidatus Protochlamydia sp. R18
GAAACCTTTAGTAGCTTTGCAGCATTTAGATTTAAGTAATTGCAATAATCTCACTGATGCTGGATTAGCCCATTTGAGGCCCTTAGTAGCTTTACAGCATTTAAATCTGACGGGATGCTGGAAACTCACCGATGCAGG
>NZ_BASL01000077.1:0-89 GCF_000648255.1 Candidatus Protochlamydia sp. R18
TCCATGACCCAATTAAGCAGATGCGTAAACTCCTTTTGTGTCAAAGCGAGAGGATGTTGCAGAGTTTCTTGAAATTGCCCCGACCACAG
>NZ_BASL01000076.1:0-107 GCF_000648255.1 Candidatus Protochlamydia sp. R18
CTCGATCGTCTATCAGTACTTAAAAGAGTGATGGATAAAATTCATATTAATTCATTTACAGCAGATAGGGAATTTATAGGATCCGAATGGTTTGAATTTTTAATTAA
>NZ_BASL01000075.1:0-235 GCF_000648255.1 Candidatus Protochlamydia sp. R18
AACCCTCAAAAATATTCTAGGAGCTTAGCAGCTTCGATTTCTGTATTTGAAAAGAACAGTCGAGGATTGGATGGATTCAAGCTATAATTAGCAAGACCTGCCATCAGATTGCTAAGAAAATTCCATCGACTTTGGTGCCGATGATGTTCTATCTGACAGCTATTTTTCAATAGATTATTCACACTTTCAATCATAGCCCTCTTTTTTAGCATGAGTTTATCCACTAACGTGATCC
>NZ_BASL01000074.1:0-119 GCF_000648255.1 Candidatus Protochlamydia sp. R18
ATTTGGTGGAAAATGCATTTTTACATTTGAAGCGCTGGAGAGGAATAGCGACCCGTTATACAAAGAACACAGCCTCATTCTTGGCTGCAGTCCATATTAGATGTATTGCTATATGGGCA
>NZ_BASL01000073.1:0-91 GCF_000648255.1 Candidatus Protochlamydia sp. R18
GAATTTATCCCTTTGATAATAAATAAGAAGAATAAAATTTAAATGACAAAAGACCTCTGTATCATTTAAAACATTTGTTTCCCCAAACTAA
>NZ_BASL01000072.1:0-155 GCF_000648255.1 Candidatus Protochlamydia sp. R18
TCTTCTATGTTCCTGAGGTGAAGAGAAAAAACCTGAAGGTTGTGTGGATGACTCAATTTCCTTTGGGGAAGGGTCCTCTAAAGCATTTAATTCTTTTAGGTTAATTAAAAAATTTAATAAAAGCTTGTTTTCATCCTCAAGTTTATCAATAGTTT
>NZ_BASL01000071.1:0-473 GCF_000648255.1 Candidatus Protochlamydia sp. R18
GAGAGGAATAGCGACCCGTTATGCAAAGAACACAGCCTCATTCTTGGCTGCAGTCCATACTAGATGTATTGCTATATGGGCAGAAGTCTCGTAACTATACTATCTAGTTAAAACTCAAAATGAAACTATTCATATAAAAGAACAAAAAATTCAGGAAAGTCTCAAAGTTTTAGAAGAACAAAATAAAAGAATTCAGGAAGCCATTGAAGAACATGAATAAATATTAGCAACATTAGCAACGGAAAAAAGAGGCAAGCAGCGAAAAAGAAACAATGTTCAAACACCTTCTATTGCACACGACATGACAAATTATCAGTTAGAAGGGTTTGAGGCTTCGCCTATGAATTCATTTGATTTTATGATAGAAGAAACAGCAGTAATGATGAAGGAAATTGAAGACAGGAAACAACAACAAGCAAATGAAGAAATTCAGATATTAAACCTACAAATTCACGAATTAGAAACACAGCTTC
>NZ_BASL01000070.1:0-94 GCF_000648255.1 Candidatus Protochlamydia sp. R18
CTTGTTATTTGTTCCACAAAAACAATTTAAGGATTTGAGGCCTTTTTATTTACATCTAAATTTTATTTTAACTTAGTTATTTGCAACTTACATT
>NZ_BASL01000068.1:0-74 GCF_000648255.1 Candidatus Protochlamydia sp. R18
ATAACTCTAAAAGGGCACCCATCTTGAGAAGCTAAGACTGTTACTTTCAATCCATAAAAATAGTCTCGTTTACT
>NZ_BASL01000067.1:0-136 GCF_000648255.1 Candidatus Protochlamydia sp. R18
GCATGTCTTGATGCTTATAATCGACATAGGCAGAATCTCCATAAATCTTACTGCCTGCGTGTAAGTTTCGTTCCATATATTTAAAAGGAACAGCATCATGCTCTCTGCCTGGACAAAGAATAACTCTAAAAGGGCA
>NZ_BASL01000065.1:0-78 GCF_000648255.1 Candidatus Protochlamydia sp. R18
AAGCACATGCATTTAGAAAATAGTTTATATCAAACAGATAAATTTGTTGAATTAGAGCCCGTCATAGAGCAGGTTAAA
>NZ_BASL01000064.1:0-86 GCF_000648255.1 Candidatus Protochlamydia sp. R18
TTGGCCAAATACAAAACTGTCTACTTCGGAAATGATGTTGATAAATTTAGTAGGAATGAGATTTTTTTACGGAAATATGGAAACGT
>NZ_BASL01000063.1:0-474 GCF_000648255.1 Candidatus Protochlamydia sp. R18
GAACATTTAAACACTTCTACTTAAACCATGTAAAAACAACTTTAAAATATTTATTCCCTAATCTTGTTGGGTACTCAAGGTTTTTCAACTCACCTCTGAAGCATATTTTCCTATGTTTTGCTTGATTCAAGAACACCAAGGTGTCTGTGAAGGACTCTACAGTATTAACGGTTTGCCACGTCAAACGTGCCTCTTCCCATCGTGTCTTTAAAGAGCCACGCTAAATGGGGAAAAACAACCATCGTTTGGTTCTTTGGGTTTAAGCTCCATCTTGTGATTAATCATCGTGCAGAGATTGTAGCATTTAAGTTGACAACAGGCAATATGGATGATCGCAAACCCGTTCCAGAAATGATAGAAGGGATGAAAGGAAAAGCATTCGTAGATAGAGGTTATATTTCAGAAAAACTGACTAATACTTTAATGCAAAAGGGAATTCATCTTTTCACAAAAGTAAAGAAGAAGATGAAAAAT
>NZ_BASL01000062.1:0-119 GCF_000648255.1 Candidatus Protochlamydia sp. R18
ATTATCAGAGAGCCATTCAAGAGGTACTCTAGCTTTTGGCTGTTCAAATCTATATTCAACAGTCTCAAGCATCAAATCTCGAATCATCTGCCCATCAATACCTATTGTAGAGGCAATAT
>NZ_BASL01000061.1:0-119 GCF_000648255.1 Candidatus Protochlamydia sp. R18
TTCCAAAAATCATCTACACTACAATATAATTTGATTAAATCCATTTTGACCTCTCATGTTATATTAAACATTAGTTTGGGAAAACAAATGTTTTAAATCATGTTGAGGTCTTTTGTCAT
>NZ_BASL01000060.1:0-84 GCF_000648255.1 Candidatus Protochlamydia sp. R18
GTCTTCTTTAACTCGAATATAGCTCGGGATTTTTGAATTAATTAAAAATTCAAACCATTCGGATCCTATAAATTCCCTATCTGC
>NZ_BASL01000059.1:0-119 GCF_000648255.1 Candidatus Protochlamydia sp. R18
AGGGGGAAAACAACTTCAGGGTGGTTTTTCGGGTTTAAATTGCATCTCATGATCAATGAAAAAGGAGAAATTTTGGCTTTTCAGCTAACTCCTGGAAATGTTGCTGATGTTTCTATTGC
>NZ_BASL01000058.1:0-225 GCF_000648255.1 Candidatus Protochlamydia sp. R18
TAATTAATCTATCAAATTAGATCAGTTTATTGAAATAGCCTTACCTATTTAGCACTACCCGAAAAGATGCTTAAATCTGCTTCCAAAATCAAAAAACCTGCTACTAAATAATTTTATGCAGGCAGTATATAACAAATGCATCAAATATATATTAAATTATAATAAATAATGTAAGTTGCAAATAACTAATTTATTAAAAAATTTGTTGCAACTGCTACTAAAAAT
>NZ_BASL01000057.1:0-179 GCF_000648255.1 Candidatus Protochlamydia sp. R18
AACAAAATTAGCTGGAAGTCTATTCAACCTGGTAAGCCAATGCAAAATGGTTACATTGAAAGTTTTAATGGAAAGCTTCGTGATGAATGCTTAAATGAAAATTGGTTTTTAAATGTTAAGGATGCTCGTAGCACGATTGAAAAGTGGCGCGAAGACTATAATGAGTATCGTCCTCATAC
>NZ_BASL01000056.1:0-85 GCF_000648255.1 Candidatus Protochlamydia sp. R18
TTAAGGAAGGGGAGAGTTATGGGATCAAACATTCTCACTTGCCCTGTCAGAACCTTAAATGATTGGCTTAATTGTTCTAAAATTA
>NZ_BASL01000055.1:0-117 GCF_000648255.1 Candidatus Protochlamydia sp. R18
CGAAGAGAATTAGATTTTGGCTCCACTATGAGCTTGATGTTTTCTATCTTTTCAAGCATTGACCTTGCCCCCTAAAAATCATCCAAGAAGAAATAGAGGTTCGTGTTAAAATAAATA
>NZ_BASL01000054.1:0-115 GCF_000648255.1 Candidatus Protochlamydia sp. R18
ACAATCCCAGCTAATAGATTAATTAAAAAATTTCCGGCATTTCTGTGGCGTGTCTATTCAATTTGAGAAATATTTTTTAGTTGATCATTCACCGTTTCAATAATAGCTCGTTTTC
>NZ_BASL01000053.1:0-98 GCF_000648255.1 Candidatus Protochlamydia sp. R18
GGGCTCAATACAAAATTGCATCTTGCCGTGGATGCGCATGGTCTGCCGATCAGGGTCATGATTACAGAAGGCACAACAGCAGGTTGTACTCAAGCAAG
>NZ_BASL01000052.1:0-276 GCF_000648255.1 Candidatus Protochlamydia sp. R18
CATACATTTGAACGAGAAGCAATTATGGAAATTTATAACAGAGCAATTGCTCAAGGAACGCCATTTATATGCCCTTTAGACCCAACCAAAGTCCTAGATGTAACTAGATTTGTTAAAAATTATAGCCTAGCTATTGCACAGGAAAAGGTGACCAGGCTAACTGATGAGTATACTGCTTTAAAGACAACAGATGTAGGCAAGCTGACTGAAGAGTATACTAGATTAAAAGCAACAGATGTAGGCAAACTAAATGAAGAGTATACCGCTTTAAAAACA
>NZ_BASL01000051.1:0-148 GCF_000648255.1 Candidatus Protochlamydia sp. R18
GAGTACAATCTGCTGTTGTGCCTTCTGTAATAATGACCCTGATCGGCAGACCATGCGCACCCACAGCAAGATGCAATTTTGTATTGAGCCCCCTTTTGTACGACTCATGCTCTGATTACCTCCTTTAGCTCCCGCTGCATGAGGATGC
>NZ_BASL01000050.1:0-71 GCF_000648255.1 Candidatus Protochlamydia sp. R18
TCGCATCTACTCAGATTGAGATGCTGCAAAGCCTTTAAGGGTGTTAAATGGGCTAATCCTGCATCGGTGAG
>NZ_BASL01000049.1:0-95 GCF_000648255.1 Candidatus Protochlamydia sp. R18
GTTCTAAGAGAAAATCTTCATACTTCTTATTACTTACCATAACCTAACTCCCTAGATTGATAATCCTTCAAATACTCCATTGCTTTTGCAATGTC
>NZ_BASL01000048.1:0-137 GCF_000648255.1 Candidatus Protochlamydia sp. R18
ATTTGAAGCGCTGGAGAGGAATAGCGACCCGTTATGCAAAGAACACAGCCTCATTCTTGTCTGCAGTCCATATTATAGTTAGTTGAATTTAATCTTGCACATAAGATATAGTTTGAGTTAAAAAAGTTATGGCATAT
>NZ_BASL01000047.1:0-91 GCF_000648255.1 Candidatus Protochlamydia sp. R18
ATTTTTTTTAACATACCTTACAACCTATTCAGAATAGAATTTTTCTTTCGAAGAAGTCTTACATAATGTAAAAATTCATTCATATATAATT
>NZ_BASL01000046.1:0-301 GCF_000648255.1 Candidatus Protochlamydia sp. R18
TTTCTAGTTTAAGCCGTAGGCTTACCTCCATTAGCCAAGCTCACAAATTAGCTAAACAGCCTTTCGACAAAAATTGTCCCGAAATACAGGAAGTTTGGAAAGAAATAAAAAATAAGTTAGGATCTGCCCAAATCCGTAAAGACCCGATTTTACTAGATGATTTACGCAAGATGATCGAATCAATCAATAATGACAGTAGTAAAGCAAATTCATTGTCAGGAATGCGTGACAAGGCTTTATTATTACTGGGATTTGTAGGCGCATTTCGAAGATCAGAATTAGTTTCTTTAACGATTGATGA
>NZ_BASL01000045.1:0-67 GCF_000648255.1 Candidatus Protochlamydia sp. R18
TCAATCTGAGTAGATGCGATAACCTCACTGATGATGGATTAGCCCATTTAACACCCTTAAAGGCTTT
>NZ_BASL01000044.1:0-75 GCF_000648255.1 Candidatus Protochlamydia sp. R18
CAAAATAGCATTACTCGTAAATTCCGTCCCATTATCGCTTAATATGCATGCTGGCCTCCCCTCTGTCTCTATCAA
>NZ_BASL01000043.1:0-85 GCF_000648255.1 Candidatus Protochlamydia sp. R18
CTGAAAGTATTCTAGAACAAGTTTTAAAAAAAAATCGTTGGAGAGGTTCGACAAAGCAGTGGTCGGAACGAGAAAACCAGTTTTA
>NZ_BASL01000041.1:0-76 GCF_000648255.1 Candidatus Protochlamydia sp. R18
GGAAATTGAGTCCTCCACACAACCTTCAGGCTTTGTCTCTTCACCCCAGGAACTTAGAAGGACGCGCACTCAGGAA
>NZ_BASL01000040.1:0-71 GCF_000648255.1 Candidatus Protochlamydia sp. R18
CTCACTGATGATGGATTAGCCCATTTAACACCCTTAAAGGCTTTGCAGCATCTCAATCTGAGTAGATGCGA
>NZ_BASL01000039.1:0-165 GCF_000648255.1 Candidatus Protochlamydia sp. R18
TCGTGAGCAATTAGGATGATTGGTTCGATATTCTTGTTCAAATGCTTCTAACAAGCGTAGATCATTCGAAACTTCAGATTTTTGATAAAGATGAGACATTCCAAGTGCCAAAACAGATGCAGGCATATTTATAGGATTAATAAAACTTAAAGTAAGACCCGTTGC
>NZ_BASL01000038.1:0-86 GCF_000648255.1 Candidatus Protochlamydia sp. R18
TTATAAATAATTTAAGACTAAATAAGAAGAAATTGGCAGCTCTAACTAAATAGGCGAGGTTTTTCAAGAAACTGATCTAATTTAAT
>NZ_BASL01000036.1:0-102 GCF_000648255.1 Candidatus Protochlamydia sp. R18
GCTTAGATCTAGATGCTGCAAACTCGTTAAAGGTGTCAAATGGGCTAATCCATCATCGGTGAGATATCCACATCCGGTTAAATCTAGATGCAGCAAAGCCGT
>NZ_BASL01000035.1:0-119 GCF_000648255.1 Candidatus Protochlamydia sp. R18
GGTTGGAGCAATACTCATCGGCGATTTATCCGATGGCGCAATCAGAGAGTCTGGGAAAGTTTGCTTGAGGTGCTGATTGACGATCCAGATTATGAATGGCTTGTGATAGATGCTTCGCA
>NZ_BASL01000033.1:0-185 GCF_000648255.1 Candidatus Protochlamydia sp. R18
ATTGTATCGACTTATGGATTAGATAAAGCTTTTGTTTTAGATATAAAAGCAAGAACAAGCACAATTGCTTCTATGCTTCCTTTTATACAGTTCATAAAAGATACTCGAGCACCCCTTTGTAACTTTCAAAAAATTAGTCAAGTGACAGATGTAAAGACATTTGCTCAATATATCCAAGATCCTTC
>NZ_BASL01000032.1:0-70 GCF_000648255.1 Candidatus Protochlamydia sp. R18
TTTCTTTGACGCTTCAGCCAGTTAAACACTGTTCTTAATGCTACACCGAAAACTTGTCTGACTTCTTCTG
>NZ_BASL01000031.1:0-90 GCF_000648255.1 Candidatus Protochlamydia sp. R18
AAGCCTCTTTGAAAGTTCTTTCGAAATATACCCCTTATCACCAAATAGTTTCCCAAAAACCCCTTTCGACAAAGTTTCGGCAATAGAAAC
>NZ_BASL01000030.1:0-316 GCF_000648255.1 Candidatus Protochlamydia sp. R18
GAAATTAGAGAGTATCAAAAAGGGCTGTCTTATGGAGCCAATGACATTCGAGATGGGGTAAGTTTAAATCAACAAACGCGGTATCAACAATTGATTACTAAAACTGATATTCAATTTCTGTCTCGCAACCAAGCTTTTGTGCGCTTACCCGATAACTGCCCGATTGTGCGTCTTAACGTACCTATTTTACCTAGATAAGTTTTAGTTTTTGCATTTAGTTAATTGTCTTAATATACCACCAAGTGGTATATTAAAGATATGGAACGAACAATTATTCAGTTATCGCCTTTTTCTCGCTATTTAGATGAATTAATCA
>NZ_BASL01000029.1:0-106 GCF_000648255.1 Candidatus Protochlamydia sp. R18
GAAGCTGTTTTGCAGCAATTGCCTATTTGGATCGAAGACTATAACGCTAAAGCCCCTCACAAGGCTTTAAATATGCTCTCTCCAAGAGAGTATTTAAGGAAATTAA
>NZ_BASL01000028.1:0-84 GCF_000648255.1 Candidatus Protochlamydia sp. R18
ACTCAATTTCCTTTGGGGAAGTGTTCTCTAAAGCATTTAATGCTTCTAGGTTAGTTAAAAGATTTAATAAAAGCTTATTTTCAT
>NZ_BASL01000027.1:0-117 GCF_000648255.1 Candidatus Protochlamydia sp. R18
ACTCAATTTCCTTTGGGGAAGTGTTCTCTAAAGCATTTAATGCTTCTAGGTTAGTTAAAGGATTTAATAAAAGCTCGTTTTCATCCTCAAGATTATCAATAGTTTCCTGAGTGCGCG
>NZ_BASL01000026.1:0-414 GCF_000648255.1 Candidatus Protochlamydia sp. R18
CCCGTCACTTTACCTTTTCTGTGCATGAGGTAAGCAAATAAAGGAACAAACATATTTTTTTTAAGTAAACGAATCGATTATAGCTTATTAATTTTGGAAATTCATTTCTTAAATAAAAATTAATGTAATTATAGAAGTGTTTGAAAGCTCTGTCATTTGACTGATGAAATAAAATGACAATTGTCATCCTCTCTGGTATCGATCATTCAGGTTGGGGTCCTCGCTTTGTTTTACCATGAAAAATTAACGTTCATTCCATTTCTGCTCAAAAGACTTCCAAAAATTATCTAGACGACAATATCATTTGATTAAATCCATTTTGACCTCTCATGCCATATTAAACATTAGTTTGGGAAAACAAATGTTTTAAATGATGCAGAGGTCTTTTGTCATTTAAATTTTATTCTTCTTATT
>NZ_BASL01000025.1:0-182 GCF_000648255.1 Candidatus Protochlamydia sp. R18
TCACAAGTCAATGAAGTTTGGAGCCTTGATTTTATGTCGGATCGGCTTGCAAATGGAAAAAAAATCAGATTACTCAATATTGTAGATGAGTTTACTAGGGAGAGTTTAAAAATGATTCTAGACACATCTCTTTCCGGATTAAGAGTGGTAAGGGAGTTGGAAGAGTTAATTAAATACAGAGG
>NZ_BASL01000024.1:0-79 GCF_000648255.1 Candidatus Protochlamydia sp. R18
TACATAAAATTTGAATGACAAAAGACCTCAACATGATTTAAAAGCATTGTTTACCACAACCATACTTAATCATGAGAGG
>NZ_BASL01000023.1:0-121 GCF_000648255.1 Candidatus Protochlamydia sp. R18
TCTTTGTCTAATCTAGAAGAAACTAGTGCGCCAACGATTCCAGCTTCCGCTCTTTCACCTTTATCTGAAGAAATTCAATTAAACTTTCAAGAGGGAACTTCTCTGATTATTTCTCATTCTC
>NZ_BASL01000022.1:0-69 GCF_000648255.1 Candidatus Protochlamydia sp. R18
TGCTATCTTTTCTAATTCTTTTTTAAACTCCTCACGTTTTTTCTCATCTCTTTCTTTGTAAAATAAGGC
>NZ_BASL01000021.1:0-119 GCF_000648255.1 Candidatus Protochlamydia sp. R18
GGCGCCTTCGGATTCTAACAATTATGGATGACTTTACTAGGAAAAGTCTTAAGATGGTGATAGATACCTCGATCAGCGGAGTTCGTGTTGCGAGAGAGCTATCTGAGTTGATAGAGACA
>NZ_BASL01000020.1:0-79 GCF_000648255.1 Candidatus Protochlamydia sp. R18
TCACCTTTGTGAGCGCCTTATTAAACCAGACCTCTCAATTGGCGGAGTTTGAAAGAATCGTAAATCATTTTTCAGATGA
>NZ_BASL01000019.1:0-119 GCF_000648255.1 Candidatus Protochlamydia sp. R18
TTTCCGGCATTTCTGTGGCGTGTATGTTCAATTTGAGAAATATTTTTTAGTTGATCATTGACCGTTTCAATAATAGCTCGTTTTCTAAGAAGAATTTTGTCTGTCAACTTCATAAGATT
>NZ_BASL01000018.1:0-119 GCF_000648255.1 Candidatus Protochlamydia sp. R18
TGGCATACTCCAAAGATTTAAGGCAAAAAGCACTCAACTATTTAGAAGCTGGACATTCTACAGAAGAAGTCAGACAAGTTTTCGGTGTAGCATTAAGAACAGTGTTTAACTGGCTGAAG
>NZ_BASL01000017.1:0-64 GCF_000648255.1 Candidatus Protochlamydia sp. R18
GGAGGACTCAATTTCCTTTGGGGAAGTGTTCTCTAAAGCATTTAATGCTTCTAGGTTAGTTAAA
>NZ_BASL01000014.1:0-124 GCF_000648255.1 Candidatus Protochlamydia sp. R18
AATAGAATTTTTCTTTCGAAGAAGTCTTACATAATGTAAAAATTCATTCATATATAATTCTAAAAACAATAAACATTTTCTTATTCCCTCAAAGCAGGTCCTGAATATGCTTTTTCTTTTTCTC
>NZ_BASL01000013.1:0-119 GCF_000648255.1 Candidatus Protochlamydia sp. R18
TACAAAGATTGGCCAAATACAAAACTGTCTACTTCGGAAATTATGTTGATAAATTTAGTCGGAATGAAATTTTTTTACGGAAATATGGAAACGTCCCGAAAATTTCTTATTGAGCATCG
>NZ_BASL01000011.1:0-119 GCF_000648255.1 Candidatus Protochlamydia sp. R18
AATCCATAAAAATATTCTCGTTTACTGACATTATACCCTCTAAATTCCTCTCCTCGATAGATTCTACAATTTTGAATTCTTATATTTCTACAAACAGAAACAGGAAATGCATCAACAAT
>NZ_BASL01000010.1:0-100 GCF_000648255.1 Candidatus Protochlamydia sp. R18
AGCATTTAGATAGGCAACAGCCTCGTCATGATCCTTTAACTGTTCTAAGAGAAAATCTTCATACTTCTTATTACTTACCATAACCTAACTCCCTAGATTG
>NZ_BASL01000009.1:0-67 GCF_000648255.1 Candidatus Protochlamydia sp. R18
ATTTCAAAAATTTGTGGTCGGGGCAATTTCAAGAAACCCTGCAACATCCTCTGGCTTTGACACAAAA
>NZ_BASL01000007.1:0-418 GCF_000648255.1 Candidatus Protochlamydia sp. R18
TTAGTTTGGGGAAACAAATGTTTTAAATGATACAGAGGTCTTTTGTCATTTAAATTTTAATCTTCTTATTTATTATCAAAGAGATAAATTCAAAATTCAGGTTAATAAATTAATATTTGATCCTTCGGAACTAATAAAATGAGCAGATGAAAATTAAGCTTTAGAAAGATTTTGTGGGAATAACGGCGACGATTCAAAAGGCCCATTGAATCTGGGGACCCGGCCCGAGCAGATGAAATTCTATTCAACAAACATCCCATACTAACTTGAATTTTTTAACCGTAATAAATAAAAATATATTTTCTTTTTGTTCCAGCTAGATAACTAACTTTATCCATCCCTTGTTCAACAAACTGAAAATTGTTCATTTAAGTGATGAAATTGGAATCAATTTCTTTACTGGTATTTCTTATTTGAA
>NZ_BASL01000006.1:0-74 GCF_000648255.1 Candidatus Protochlamydia sp. R18
ATAATGTAAAAATTCATTCATATATAATTCTAAACACAATAAACATTTTCTTATTCCCTCAAAGCAGGTCCTGA
>NZ_BASL01000005.1:0-293 GCF_000648255.1 Candidatus Protochlamydia sp. R18
TAACTTTCCAAACAGACCCTTGGAAAGGGTTTCAGCCATCGATACATCAGATACATTACTTGGTGTAAGTTGAAAAGCTAAAATTTCCCCGCTGTCATTAATCATTATGTGTAATTTGAAACCGTAAAACCATCCTGAAATAGTCTTCCCTCTTTTTGCTATCCCTGCAAATACCTTATTTCGCAAAATTCTTTTATGATGACATACTGCTATTAATGTAGAATCAATAAAAGATATTCCCGTCACTTTACCTTTTCTGTGCATGAGGTAAGCAAATAAAGGAACAAACATAT
>NZ_BASL01000004.1:0-119 GCF_000648255.1 Candidatus Protochlamydia sp. R18
CATGCGATTGTCAATAGCCTTCTCAAAGAGAAAAAACTTAAAGTCATTAATCATAAGCGAGTTTTTAGACTGATGAGGCAGCATCATCTTTTGCTACAAAGGCCAAACAGGCGTCCTAA
>NZ_BASL01000003.1:0-167 GCF_000648255.1 Candidatus Protochlamydia sp. R18
CAGCATCAGTGAGTTTCCTACAGTTGCTTAGATTGAGATGCTGCAAAGCCGTTAAGGGTGTCAAATGGGCTAATCCAGCATCGGTGAGATCATGGCAACTACTCAAATCTAGATATTGCAAACCCGTTAAGGGTTTCAAATGGATTAATCCCTCATCCGTGAGATTA
>NZ_BASL01000002.1:0-119 GCF_000648255.1 Candidatus Protochlamydia sp. R18
TCAAGAGTAGCTTGTAAATATTCTATATGTTTCTTACTTAAAGCTGACTGAGGATTTAATAGACTTTCTTTTGGATAAGTAAGAAGATCAATGAAAGCTTCTCCCAATAAGACTTTATA
>NZ_BASL01000001.1:0-68 GCF_000648255.1 Candidatus Protochlamydia sp. R18
ATCATGAACAAACTGAGTAAGAGCGCATTAAATAGAAGAATTCATCAAATACCCATGAAATGGTGGGA